>JAOUHF010000068.1 GCA_029865325.1 Thermoleophilia bacterium | reverse complement strand
ACGACTGTTCCCGAGTCGAGCACCCTGTCGAGCTCGGCACCGAGGCGATAGTGGTGAATCGGTTCCGCGTCCGACTCGATCTCGTGGCGGTGCTCGTCCCACCAGCGGCGCTCGGCTTCGCGCAGCCGTGCGAGCCACGCTGTTCGGTCATGCCGAGGCGTCTTGACCTCGTCTGCGAGGCTCTCCAGAGCTGCTCCGCAGTCGGCGACGATCGACGCATCGGGCGTTCGGTTCCGCCCGATCTCAGTCGGATCCGCGTGGATGTGAACGAGCTTCGTGCCCGGCGGAAAATCGCCGAAGCGCAGCCGGAAGTCGAGCGACGTCCCGATCACGCAGATCGCATCGGCCTCGGCGAGCGTCGCCCCGCGCGCGTGGGCGAAGACGAGCTCGTGGTCGGGGGGCATCGCTCCCCGCCCGGATCCCTGAAGGAATACCGGCAGCCGTCCGCTCTCGGCGAAGAGACGCAGCTGCTTCCAGGCGCCGTCCCACCAGATGCCGGAGCCGGCGATCACGGCCGGCCGCTCGGCGCCGCTCAGGAGGTCGGCCGCCCTCAGCAGCTCGCGTGGGTCGCCGAACCGCCGCGCCTCGGATCGCGACGGCCGCGGCGGCGCCTCCTCCGTGGCCTCGTCGAAGAGCACGTCCATCGGGAGTTCGAGGTAGACCGGCCCGCGCGGAGGCGCAAGCGCGTGGCGGAACGCGGTCGCAATGTTGTCCTGGATTCGGTCCGGCGAGGCGCAGGCCTCGGCCCACTTCGTGATGGGCCGAAAGAGCGAGAGCTGGTCCAGCTCCTGAAGCGCGCCTCGGCCTGCCTGGACGAGCGGGCGCGCACCGCCGATCACGACGAGCGGCGTCTGCGCAGTGGCGCAGTTCGCGACGGCAGTGATCGTCCCTGTGACGCCGGGGCCGGCGGTCGCGATCGCCACGCCACAGGCACGCCGGATGCGGCCCCACGCCTCGGCTGCGTGGGCAGCCGCCTGCTCATGCCGAACGTCGACCACGCCGATGCCCTCGAGCCTGCAGCCCTCGTAGATCGGCATGATGTGACCACCGCTGAGCGTGAAGACTGCGTCGACGCCCTCGGCCTTTATCGCACGGGCCGCGAGTCGCCCGCCCTGGAATCGCTCGCCCATCGTGAGCGAGCCTACCGCGAGGCGCACGCAACAGAAGGCGCCAGCCACATGGCGAGACCGGCGCGACTCCGGTCGTCACTGGCTGCCCGTCAGCGCGAAGACCGCGGCACCGGATCGGCTGAGTGGTCCTTAGCGCCCGGTGAAGCGCGGTTCCCGCTTCTCGTGGAAGGCGGCGAACCCTTCGCGCAGGTCGTCCGACTCGAGCACGCGGAAGACAGCCTCCCCCTCGGCGTCGAGCCCGGCCGCGAGCGGGCGTCCCCAGCAGTCGTAGACCAGCTCCTTGATGAGGCCGATCGCGACGGTCGGCCCGGCCGCAAGCTGCTCGGCGATCTCCGCCGCCCGCTCGACGACCCGGTCGTCGTCGACGACCTCGGTCGCGATCCCGTCGGCGAGAGCCTCCTCCGCCGTGAGCCGGTGGCCGGTCGCGAGCAGCCAGAACGCGCGCGAGACGCCGACGAGGCGGGTGAGGCGCTGCGTGCCTCCTGCTCCCGGGAAGAGCCCGAGGTCAACTTCCGGGAATCCGAACTGCGCCCCACGTCCCATGATGCGCACGTCACACGCCAGCGCGAGCTCCGCGCCTCCGCCGAGCGCCCAGCGCTCGATCGCCACGACGACGGGTTTGCCGCAGCGCTCGAGCGCGTCCTCGACGTCCACCTCGCGGCGCATCGCGCGGTAGGTCTCGCGCGTGTGGTCGCTCATGACCTCGATGTCCGCGCCCGCGCAATACCGACCGTTCGCTCCCTTGATCAGGATCGCCCGAACGTCGGGATCGGCGGCGAGCTGGTCGACGGCGTCCTGAAGGGCGCCGATGAGATCCGGGCTCATCGCGTTCACCTTCGGACGGTCGAGCGTGAGGGTGGCGACGCCGCTCTCGGCGCGCTCGACGTGAAGGATGGTCGGGCTTTCGGCGCTCATGTCTCGACCTCTCGGATTCCGTAGGGACGTCTTCCAGCGGACCCTACTTACCAGGCAAGCACGAGGCGCCCGGAGACCGCTCCGCTCGTGAGACGCGCGACCGCCGCGTCAGCGTGCTCCCGCGCGACGACCTCGACCGCAAGCCGCAGCTTTCCTGCCGCGACGTCGCTGACGAGCTCGGCCTCGAGGCCTTTCGGCAGCCGGCGTCGCATCATGTTCAGCGGCAGGACGGAGACGTCGCCGGCCAGCAGGTGCGGAATCGAGAGGTGGACCTCGGTGCCGGCCGTGTAGCCGACGAGCACCGCGCGCCCCCCGGGCCGAACCGACCGCAGCCGTTCCGGGAGGCCCGACCCGCCGACGGTGTCCACGAGCAGGTCCACGGGCTCGAGCGCCTGGTCGGGCGCGGCGATCTCCACTTCGGCTGGGAAATCGCCGGCCCTCTCCGGAGAGCGCGTCCACGCGACGACGCTGCCCGCGCCTTTCAGCACGGCGAGTTGGGCGGCCAGCGAGCCGACGGCGCCGGTTGCGCCCGTGACGCCGACTCGCTCACCTGGCTGCAGCGCGCCCACGTCGAGCACTGCGGCCCAGGCAGTCGCGGCGACGGAGCCGCACGCGGCCGCGAGTGCGAGGTCGAGCCCCTCCGGTACCGGGCTGGCGGCGCGCGCCGAGACCGCGACGTACTCGGCCCACGTGCCGGATCGCGCCGAGCCGAGCCCGCCGCCGAATATACGTACCGGCATCGCGACCGCGATCCGCTCGAGGTCGACGCCGCCTCCTGCGGCGACCACGTACCCAGCACCCTCAAGCCCGGGGACGTACGGAAGCTCCGGCCGCAGCGGGAAGTCGCCCCCGGCCACGGTGAGGTCATGGTGGCTGATCACGCCTGCGGCAATTCTCACGAGGACGTCCTCGGGGCCGGGCTCGGGGACAGGCACGCGGTCGAGACGGGGGAGCTCGCCGAACGCATGCACGCGCAGCGCGGACATCTCCTCGGGCACCGACATCGCCTTTCCGACGCTCATGGGGGCTGCGGCGGCGGTCAGTACGACCGCGGCATTCCGAGGTCGTGCTGGGCGATGTAGTTCAGGGTCATCTCGTCGGTCACTGGGCTCAGGCGGTAGAGCCGGAGGTTGCGCCAGTGCCGCTCGATCCCGGAGTCGACGACGTAACCGGCTCCGCCGTAGGTCTGGATCGCGGCGTCCGCCGCCGCCAGCGCGGCGTGCGCGGATGCGTACTTCGCGGTGGCCGCCGCGATACCGCAGTCGCGGCCCCGGTCGTACAGCCACGCCGCTTCGTATGTCTTGAGCCGCGCCGTTGCCAGCGCGATGCGCGCCTGCGCGAGGGGGAACTGGACTCCCTGGTGCGTGCCGATCGGCTTCCCCCAGACGTTCCGCTCCGACGCGTACTCCACGGCCTTGCGGATCGCGAGCATCCCCGTTCCCACGGCCGCGGCTGCGAACACGATGCGCTCGGGATTGAGGATGTCGTAGAGGGCTCTCCACGCTCGGCCCTCCTCGCCGACGAGGTTCTCCAGCGGGACCGCATAGTCGGTGAAGTAGACGCGGTTCGTGTCCATGAAGTGGTTGCCGAGCTTCTTGAACGGGTGCGCCTTGACCGCCGGGTCCGGAAGGTGGCCGAGCAGCAGCGAGATGCCGGCCGTCCGGTGCGCCTCGTCGAGGGGCGACGTCCGCGCCATCACGACGATGTGGCTCGCGTTGCCGACCTGCGAGATGTAGACCTTCTGGCCGTTCAGCACGTAGGAGTCGCCCTTGCGCTCCGCCTTGGTCTTGATCGCGGAGATGTTCGAGCCCGACTCGGGCTCCGTGAAGGCCCCGGCCCAGAGGTCGCCCGTCACGAGCCCCGGCAGGTAGCGCTGCTTCTGCTCGGCACTGCCGTGCCGGGTGAGGATGCACCCGCCGAACACAGGGCCGCTGACGAGCAGCGTGCCTCCCTCCATGCCGCCGCCTCCCTCCGCGATGCCCTCCACGGCGATCGCAAGCTCGAGGAGGCCCTTGCCGCCCCCTCCGTATTCCTCCGGCACAGTGAGCCCGAGCAGGCCGTGCTCGGTCAGCGCGCTCCAGAACTCCCTTGGGAAGCGGTACTCGAGGTCGGCCTCCTGCCAGTAGGCGTCCTCGAACCTCCCCGCGAGCTCCTTGCCGAACTCGAGCAATCCGAGTTGGTCGGCGTCGTAGTCGAAGTCCATCGGCCCTTTCTAACGCGCGAGCGGCGTGTCGCCGTCCTGGTCGAGGGAGACCTCGGCGCCCGGCTCGGCGTCGCTCTCGATACGGGTGATCGCGAGGGGCCCGAGGGGAGTGCGAACCGCTCCGACGCGTACCTCCCGCTCGACAGCCGCCTCGAGCACGCCATGCTCGACGCGCTCCTCTCGCCACTCCGAGGAACCGCAGTCGGGGCAGAGGAGCCGGTGCGGGAAGACCGCGCGGCCGCAGCTCGTGCAGACGAAGACCTTCACGGAGCCTCCAGGACCACAGCGTTGGCGCAGGCACCGTAGCGGTAGAGCACCATGCCGTACCCGGTGACGACGGCGAGTCGCGCGCTCTCCACCTGTCGCTCGCCCGCCCTACCGAGGAGCTGGGTGACGACCTCCACGAGCCCGTGCATGCCGCCGGCACAGCCGGCCTGCCCAGCCGATAGCTGACCGCCGGAGGTGTTCACCGCCAGCGGCTCGTCTTCGAAGCGGCGACGCAAGAAGCCGCCGAGGTCGCCGTCGGGGACGAAGCCGAGGTCGGCGAGCTGTGCGAGCGCCATCGCCGGATAGTCGTCGTACACGGAGACGACATCCATGTCCTCGGGGCCCGCGTCCGCGTCGCCCCAGAGACCACCGGCGAACTCGGCGATCCCGGTCTGCAGGCCGTCCCCTTCCTGGCCGTCGTGGTTGTGGAGCGCCCGCAGCGCGCGGACGGTTACGCCCTCGCCGGCAGCCGAGACGACGAGCGCATCCGCTCCGCTCACGACGGGAACGCAGTCGAGCCGATGCAAGGGCTCGGCGACGATGGGTGAGGCGAGGTACTCCTCGAGCGTCAGCGGCGCGCGGTACACCGCACCGGGATTGAGACCGGCCCAGCGGCGCTGAGCGACGACGAGCCGCCCGTAGTCCTCACGTTCGAGCCCATGTGCCTCCATCTGCTGCTGCGTGAGCATCGCGAACAGCACATTCGGACCTCCCGTCGGGATCCCCGCGAGGACCTCGGCGGTCGTGCGGTTGTAGTTGTCGACGAGCGTCCGGAACGAGTCACCGTCGAAATGATCTCCCGACAGCAGCACGACCGTCGTCGCATCGCCCGCTTCGATCGCCCGCATCGCGTGCTGGAGAAGCTGGATGCCGGAGGCGCCGCCGTTGCCGTCGTCCATCAGCCATCTCGGCCGGACGCCGAGCTTCCAGGCGAGGTCGATCGCTCGGTCGGGGGTGTGCGTGAACGAGGCGACGCCGAGCCCGTCGACGTCCGCGCGGTCGAGCCCCGCACCCGCGAGCACGCGGACGAACGCATCCGCGAGCAGTGTCTCCGTCGTCGTGCCCTCTGCCGGATGCCGCGTATACGGCGTTTCGACCGCGGCGACGATGCGTGCAGCGCGACGATCCCCGGTCATGCCGCTGCACCCCGGCTGCCCGCGGCTTCGAGCACGGCGTCGATGATCTTGTTGTACCCGGTGCAGCGGCAGAGGTTGCCCGACAAGGCCTCCCGGATCTCCGCCTCACTGGGCGAGGGACGCGCCCGAAGGAGGGCTTCGGCCGAGACGATCATCCCTGGCGTGCAGAACCCGCATTGGGCCGCGCCGTTCGAGACGAAGGCGGCCTGGAGGGAGTCGAGAGCCCCGTTGCCCGCGAGACCTTCGACTGTCGTCACCTCCCGACCCTCGACCTGGCGTGCGAGCTGCAGGCAGGAGACGATCGGCTCACCGTCGACGAGCACGGTGCACGCGCCGCAGTCACCGGTGAGACAGCCCCACTTGGTCCCGGTCAGCTCGAGGACGTCGCGTAGGAGAGCGAGCAAGGTGAGGTCGGGCTCGCTCTCGCGGCGGTAGAGATCGCCGTTGACACTCAGCTCAACTCTCATGCGGGCTCCTCCGCCAGCAGGCCGTTGATCGGAGCGAGCAAGCCCTCGGGCCAATCCCCGGTAGCTCGCAGCCAAGCGATTCGCAGCGCTCTTTGCACGAGGATCGACACTACTGCTCGACGGTAGTCTGCGCTTCCCCTGACGTCGCTGATCGGCGAGCAGGCGGCCGCTGCGCGAGCTCCCGCCTCGAGGGCGGTCGCTGGAGACAGCTCGGAGCCGACGACGGCCTCGGCGGCCTCGGGCACGATGAGAGGGACAGGTGCGACGGCACCGAGGGCCACTCGAGCCTGAACTATCGCTGCCCCGTCGACCTCCATCGACGCCGCCACCCCGACGCCCGCGAGGTCCATCGACCAGCGGACGGTCTGGCGCAGATAGCACGAGCCGGCGGCCGAGGCGGGGATGCGAAGCCGGACAGCGGTCAGCAGTTCCCCGGGCTCGAGTGTCGTACGGCCCGGGCCGGCGAACAGGTCGGCCAGGGGCAGCGAGCGCTCCCCGGCGGCTCCTGCGATCTCGACCACGGCGTCGTGGACGAGCAGCGCGGGCGGCATCTCGGCCGACGGCGTGGCGTGGCAGAGGTTGCCCCCGAGGGTGGCCATCGTCCGTATCTGCACCGAGCCCAGCACCCGAGCAGCCTCGACGAGCGCCGTGGCTCGCCGGGCGAGCCGTGAATCGACTTCCAGGGCACGAATCTTGGTCAGCGCCCCGAGTCGGAGCTGCTCTCCGTCGAGGTCGATGCCTGCGAGGGAGCCGAGCGAGCTCAGATCCACGAGCCATTCCGTGCGAACGCCTCCGGTGCGCAGGTCGATCATGACGTCCGTGCCGCCGGCGATCGGTGTCGCCGAGCCGGCATGGCTCTCGAGGAAGCCGACCGCCTCGTCGAGCGTCTGGGGAACGAAGAGCTCAGCCATCGACAGGCGAGCCGTTCTCGATCACGTGCGACCGCTCCTCGGTGTCGATCCACTCCTTGACCTTCCAGGGTCGCATCGGATAGGCGCGTGGGCGGATGCCGGTGGCGTCGGCGATCGCGTTGGCGATTGCAGCCGGCGGCGGGATGATGCCGGCTTCTCCGACTCCTTTCGCGCCGAAGGGCCCGAGCGGGTCGATCGTCTCGACCAAGTTGACGACGATGCGCGGGACGTCGGCTGTCGTCGGCATGCCGTAGTCGTGGAGGTTGGGGGCGACGATCTCACCGTCGAAGATCACGAGCTCCTCCGAGAGGGCGAGGCCGACTCCCATCGCCGCTCCGCCCTCGATCTGGCCCTCGCAGGACATCGGGTTGATCGCGCGGCCCACGTCGTGGGCGGTCCAGAGGTTGAGCAGGCGAACCATGCCTGTGCCCGGGTCGACCTCCACTTCTGCGACGTGGGCTCCGAAGCCGTAGGCGGCGGAGATGTTGCCCCGGTGGTCCACCTGTTTCTGGGTGGGCGGGTCGTAGAAGGCGGAAGCCATCACGACGCTGCCTTCCTCCCGCAGCAGCCGGCGTCTCGCCAGGCGCGCGTAGTCGATCTGCCGCTCGGGGGCTCCCACGACCTCGACCGTGCCGTCGCGCACATGCAGCTCGTCGATCGGGGCTCCAAGCAGCTCGGACGCGGTCTCGAGCAGCTGGTCGCGGGCTTTCGCAGCCGCCATCCGAGCGGCGTTGCCGGCGACGAAGGTCGTCCGGCTCGCGTGCACGCCGACGTCCCACGGCTTGACGTCGGTGTTCGAATTGATTACGTGCACAGCGTCCAGCGGCACGCCCATCTCCTCGGCCACGATCATGGCGAGCGTGGTCTCGGAGCCCTGGCCGAGCTCCGACGCGCCCGTGATCAGCGTCACCTGCCCGGAGTCGTCCACCTTGACGATCGCGCCGCATCCGTCCGAGCCGTAGATTCGCGCCCCTCCTCCGACGTGGATGAGTGCGGCAGCCCCGAGGCCGCGGTTGCGCTCGCGTAGCTTTCCCCTGCGCTCGTCCCAGCCCGACTGCTCGCGCACGATCCGCAGGCACTCGCTCAGCCCGCAGGACGTGATCTCCATCCCTTGCGGGGTAACGTCGCCGGACTGGTTTGCATTGCGCAGCCGGAGATCCATCGGGTCGATCCCGAGCGCGTCGGCCAGCTCCTCCATCTGCTGCTCGACGGCGAACGTCGCCTGCGGGTTGCCGAATCCTCGGACCGAGCCCCCGTAATTCTTGTTCGTATAGACGACGCTGCTTCGTATGCGGCTGTTCGGCACCCGGTACATCGAGGTGATGGTGTTCATCGCGACGAGCATCGCGTGGGAGCCCCAGCCGTTGTAGGCGCCGTTGTCCGACACGACGTCGGCGTCGCGGAACAGGAGGTTTCCCTCCGCGTCGGCTCCGGTTCGCAGCCGGATGTGGATCGGCTGACGCGTGCGGGTACCGATGAACTCCTCTTCCCTGCTCATGACCAGACGGACCGGTCGGCGGGCCTGCAGGGCGAGCATCACAGTGATGAAGTCGTGTGGATCGATGTCGATCTTCCCGCCGAAGCTGCCGCCGACCGGCGGCTGGATCACGGTGATGTGGCGCCAGTCCAGCCCCAGGCAGTCGGCAAGCTCCTTCCGGTACATGAAGACCATGTGCACCGGGCTCCACACCGTGAGGTGCCCGTCCGGGGCGAACGAGGCGATGACGGCGTGCGTCTCGATAGGAGCCGGCGCAGCCTGTGGCGACGAGTAGTCGCCCTCGACGACGACCGCCGCCTCGGCAGCAGCCGCGTCGACATCGCCGTCCTCGAAGTCCCACCGCATGGAGACGTTGCCGATGAGGTCCGGAAGCTCGTCGTGAATCAGAGGAAACTCCTGCGCGAGCGACTCGAAGGGGTCGAATACGGCGGGCAGCACCTCGTAGTCGACCCGAATCAGCTCGAGTGCCCGGTGCGCCGTCTCCTCGTCGATCGCCGCCACGGCGGCCACCTCGTCCCCGACGAACCGCACCTTGTCCGGCTTGAGTGGGATGTTGTCCTGCCCGTAGCCATACGGGCGCTGCTCGACGTTGCCAGCGTGGATCACCGCTCGCACCCCAGGCAGCTGCTCGGCTGCGGACACGTCGATGGAGCGAATGCGGGCATGCGCGTGAGGGCTGCGAAGGATCGCTCCGTAGAGCAAGCCTGGCATGTGGACGTCGGCGGCGTAGACCGTCTGACCCGTCACCTTCTGCGGCGCGTCGAGCTTGGGGAGCCGCTTCCCGACGACGCGTAGCTCCTCGGCTGCGTTGGTTTCCTGTGTGACTGTCACGGCACCGCGGCTCCTGCGCCCAAGCATGACGAGATTACCCGAGGACTGTTCTCGCCACTGTCCGCAGTCTGGCGCGTCGCCGTCAAGCGGGGCCCGACCCCTTGCTGTCAAGAGCGTCCGCGACGAGCTCGACGAAGTCGCGAGCGCGCAGCGGCGGCCCCTGCTCCGCCGTGAGCGTTCGCGCGCCGCTCTCGAGCATCGTCAGGCAGAAAGGGCAGCCGGTGACGACAGTCGTCGCTCCAGTGGCCGCAGCCTCGCGGGCACGGATGCCGCTGATCTTCTCGCCGCCATCGTCGTCTTCGTAGAAGGCGTGCCCCCCGCCTGCGCCGCAGCAGAAGCTCTCGCTGCGCGAGCGGGGCATCTCCACGCGCTCGGTCGGCAGGACGTCGAGGATGCGCCTCGGCGCTTCGAACACGTCGTTGTACCTGCCGAGGTAGCAGGGGTCGTGAAAGGTGACACGCTCGCGTGCCCCGGGCGCGAGACGGACCCGCCCCTGCTCGATGAGCGAGCTGACGAACTCGCTGTGATGCACGACCTCGTAGCGCCCACCGAAGGCTCGGTACTCGTGACGAAGCTGCTGCAGGCAGTGCGGACAGTGCGTAAGGATTCGGGTGACGCCGGCACCTTCGAGGGTCTCGACATTCGACCTCGCGAGCAGGTCGTAGTGGTACTCGTTGCCCGTGCGTCGCGCCGGGTCGCCAGTACACCGTTCCTTGGAGGCAAGCACGGCGAAGCGAACACCGGCGTGAAGCAGCACGCTGACGAGCGCGCGCGCAATCTGTTGGGCACGCTCGTCGAACGCGGCAGCGCAGCCGATCCAGTACACGACGTCGAGGTCGCCGGCTTCCTCGATCGAGTCGAGCTCCTGCACGGGCAGACCCTCCATCCAGTCGGTCCGGCCGGACGACGCCCCACGGAACGGGTGCTCGCGCGCCTCGAGATTCGCCACCATCTCGCCGACGCGCGTCGGAACCGCTGCCTGCTCCATAGCCAGGTTCTGTCGCATCCCGACGATCAGAGGGACGTGCTCGATCGCCACAGGGCACACCTCCTCGCACGCACGGCAGGTCGTGCACGCCCACAGCGCCTCGGGCGCGATCACGCCGCCGGCGAGGGGTCCTGCGTTCGCTCCGGCGGCGCGGATCCCGTCGCGCAGGTCGAGGATGACCCGCTTCGGGGAGAGCGGCTTGCCGGCGGCGTGCGCCGGGCACACCGCCTCGCAGCGGCCACACTCCGTGCAGGCATCCAGCGAGAAGAGCTGCCTCCAGGTCATGTCGGCCGGCGCGTTGATGCCGAGCCTGACAGCCTCTGCCGTGAAGTCCGTCGGCTCGACGACGCCTTTCGCTGGCCCAGGATCCGAGAAGAAGACATTCAGAGGCGACGTGAACACATGGACGAACTTCGTGAATGGCAGAGCCGCGAGCAAGACGTGCCAGAGCAGCAGGTGGGTCAGCCAGAACCACGGGTAGGCGCGAGTGAGTGCCGCGTCGTTTGCGAGCCGTCCGAGCGAGAGGCTCGTCACTGCGCCGATCGGCGACCAGTTCGCCCAGGGGTCGTCCGTCGCCGCGATGCGAATGCCCTCGAGTGCGAACCCGGTGAGCACGATCAGGAGGATCGATCCCAGCAGCAGGGCATCGGCCGGCTCGCGGTGCTCGAGCTGTTGGGGCCGCATGACATAGCGCCGGTAGAACGCGATGCCGAGACCGAGGAGCACCAGCGCGCCGAAGAGATCGACGATCAGGCTCTGAAAGACGAGATAGAACGCGCCCTGCATGATCCGGAGCCCGAGGTCGTGATCGATGAACACGACGCAAGTCGCCCCAAGCAGGACCCACCAGCCGTAGAAGATGAGCGCGTGCATGAACCCCGGGAGGCGCCGCCTCAGCACCGTCGCCTGCGCAATCGCCGCGAGCATTCGCCGTAGTCGCGCGCCGAGGCGGTTCCACACGGCCGCGCGTCGCCCCAGGCGCCACACCCTGAAGAGACGCCAGATCCCGTAGCCGAACACGAGGAGCGCGATGCCCATGCTGGCGTACATGACGACGACCATCGCCGTCGTCACCTCCCACTGAACCTCTCGCGTCGCCTCGGCGGCGAGCACGTCGTTCACGTCGCTACGGCGCCGCTCGCCGGAGCTCCTCGATCAGGACTGGCACGAACTTCTTCCAGTCCATCACGACACCGAGCTTCGCCGTGTTGAAGATGGGGGCGTCGGGGTCCGTGTTCACGGCGACGACTGCCTTGGCACCACCGATCCCGGCCAGATGCTGGCTCGCGCCGGAGATCCCGATCGCGAAGTACAGATCGGGACTCACGACCTTCCCCGTCAGCCCGACCTGACGCTCGGGCGCCGCCCAGCCGGAGTCAACGGCGACGAGCGATGCGCCGACCGCACCACCCAGTAGGCCGGCGAGTTCCTCGAGCTCAGCGAATGCCTCGCCGCTACCGAGCCCCCCTCCGCCGGCGACGATCACAGCGGCATCCTCGAGCGCAACGCCGGACTGGGGTTCTTCCGACCCGATGAGCTCGACCGCGCCGTCGGTTACCGGCACCTGACGAGTCTCCACGGCCGCAGCTCCGCCCATCGCCTCCGCAGACGAGAACGCGCCCCGTCGAAGCGTTGCGACCACGGGCTCCACATGCGCTGTCACGGCGGCGAAGGCCTTCCCGCCGAAGACCGGCCTCGTCCACAGCAGGCGACCATCGGCCACTTCAACGCTGGTCGCATGCGTTACGGCGGTCCCAGAGAGCCGCTCGGCGAGCCGAGGTCCGATCTCGCCACCCTGCTCGTCCGCAGCGAGCAGCACCGCGCGCGCCTCCAGCTCCCTTGCCAGCTCGGCGAGAGACGCGATCGCGCCTTCGGCGCCGGACGCGGCATAGTCGCCCTCCAGGGCGAACGCACGCGCTGCCCCGCAACCGCCGGCCTCCGCCGCCGCGTCAACGGCGGCCATGCCGAGCGCCGCGAACGCCACGTCATCTCCCAGCGCGGCACCGAGCCGGACAGCCGCGCCGAGCACCTCTCGGCCCGCCTGGCCAAGGCCCCCCGACTCCCAGGTGGCTGCGATGATCACGCCGGCCTCTTGAGCAGCTTCAACTCTTCGAGACGATCGAGGAGAGCGGCGACGGCCTCGGCAGGATCCTCAGCCTCGATCAGCTCGCAGTGCCGCTCGACCTCGGGTACCCAAACATCGGCGAGCTCCAGGCGCCCGGCGGCCGCAAGCTCTTCGGGCCCGAGCCCGAGCTCCTCCGGCGTCCAGGTCGTGATGGGCTTCCTGTTCGCCGCCATCAGATCCATCACGTTGCCCATGCGTAGGCGAAGAGAGCTGTGACTCGTCACGGTCATGACTGCGGGCAGGCGGACGGCGAACTGCTCGCTGCCATATACCCCGCTGCGCCACGCCAGCAATCGGCCGTCGATGCGCTCCACCTGCCACACGAGCCCAAGCACCGGCCAGCGCAGGCGCTCTGCCACAAGGTGGCCGACCTGGCCGTGATCCCAGTCTCCCGCCTGGCGCCCTGCGAGCACCAGCTCGGGGGGCTCGAGCCGGCGAATCGCCGCAAGGAGAAGCTCGGCCGTCTGCGACGGATCGTGCAAATCGGGCGCCTCGACGACGATGTGCACCGCATCGTCGCAGCGCACCGCGAGAGCCTTTCGCAGCGCGTCCGCCGCTCCCGGAGGGCCTGCGAGCAGCGCAGTGACTCTTTCGACGACGCCCGTCTCCTTGAGCTGGATCGCGAGCTCGAGAGCGTTCTGCTCGAACGGACCCAGCAGCGCCGGGGCGAGGCCGTCCGGGGGACGCTTCGTCTCCTGATCGATCCGGAACTTCCGCGGCGGCAGCTCCCAGTCGAGAATCTGCTTGAGGAGAACGACTGCGTGCACCGTCCCCTACCCTACTCGCCGCATACGCGGGTTTCGCGGGGATCGAAGTCAGCGTGCGCGGCAAGGCGCAGGCCGCCCTCGCGGCGTCCGCCAGCAGCCCGGCTTCGCCACCCCGAGTGGCCCAAGAAGGGGCAATGAGCCGACGACGTGCTGAGATACTGACGGCGTGCGCACGTACGACATGCCGCAGGCGCGCGTGACGCTTTCGCGCGCGCTCGAGGGATTCCGTCGCTCCGGGATTCGCGAGATGATGGATCTGGCAGCGACGCTCGACGGGGTCCTCCACCTCGAGCTCGGGGAACCCGACTTCCCGACTCCCCATCACATCGTCGAGGCGGTGCAGGGCGTGCTCGAGCCCGGGATGGTGAAGTACACGCTCTCGCGCGGCGACCCCGGCCTGCGCGCCCTTCTCGCCGAGAAGCTGCGGCGGGCGAACGGGATCGCTGCCGGGGCCGACGACGTGGTCGTCACGATCGGTGGGACAGGCGCGATCGCTGCGGCGATGATCGCGCTCGTGGACGCCGGCGACGGCGTCCTGGTGCCCGACCTCGGTTGGCCGTCCAACGAGATGATCGCGGGTCTCCTGGGTGCGCGGATCCTGCCGTACCGGCTGCTCCCCGAGTCGGGGTTCGAGCCGGATCTCGACCACGTCGAGACGCTCGCACGCGAGGCGCGCGTCATCGTCGTGAACAGCCCCTCGAACCCCACCGGAGCCGTCTTCTCACGCGCGACGAGCGAGCGGCTCCTCGAGCTCGCGCGGCGCTACGACCTCACCGTGATCAGCGACGAGGTCTACGAAGACCTGGTCTTCGACGGCGAGCACGTCAGCCTCGGAGCCCTCGACGACGACGGCCGTGTCGTGAGCGTCTACAGCTTCTCGAAGGCGTACGCGATGACAGGCTTTCGGATCGGCTACCTGACCGCGAACTCCACGGTGGTCGAGGCCGTCGTGAAGGTGCAGGAGGCAATCGTCGCATGTCCGCCGTGGGTGGGGCAGCGCGCCGCGGAAGCGGCGCTCACCGGGCCGCAGTCGGTTCTCGCGGATATGCGCGACGCATACAAGCGCAGGCGCGACCTCGCAGTCGAGCTGCTGGAGCGCCACGGCCTGGCCATTGCTCGCCCGCGCGGCACCTTCTACGTGCTCGCCAGGGTCGACGCCCCGGGCTCCGATACGTACGCGTTCGCGCGGCGGCTGCTGCTCGAAGAGCGGGTGGCGGTCGCCCCCGGCCAGACCTTCGGCTCTGCCGGCAGTGGCCTCGTTCGCCTTTCGCTCGCGTCGCCGCCGGAGGCGATCTCGGAGGGGATCGAGCGCCTGGCCCGCATGGCCATACGGCAGGCACACCGGACGTAAAGGAGCAGCGATCAGGTCTCCGCGACGGCGGCAGTTCCGACGATCCCGAGCTCGGCGAGCCGCAGCCGGTACCGCTCGATGTTCGCGAGCTTGATTCCCTCGTAACCGCGCACGATGTCGATCGCTTCGGCTGCGGCGACGGCATGCTCGTAGTTCTCGCCTGTAAGGGCGGCGGCAA
>JAOUHF010000153.1 GCA_029865325.1 Thermoleophilia bacterium | reverse complement strand
GGGAGAAGCTCGGCCTGCGCTACGTGACCGACGATCGCCTCCACGAGGGGACCGTCGGCTCGCTCTCGGTGGCGATGAATCTCGTCCTCAAGCAGATCGGCAAGCCGCCCTTCTGGGAACGCGGGCGCATCCGCTATGCGGCGATCCTGGACAAGGCGCAGCAGCTGATCTCGGGCTTCGACATCCGGACCCCCGGCCCCGAGACGCGCGTCGCTGCGCTCTCGGGCGGGAACATTCAGAAGGTCGTGCTCGCCCGTGAGCTGTCCTTCGACCCCAAAGTCGTCATCTACAGCAAGCCGACCTACGGGCTGGACGTGAGGACGACCCGCTCTGTCCGGCAGACGATCCGCGAGCAGGCGCGCGAAGGCGTGACGTCGGTGGTGATCTCCACCGATCTCGACGAGCTGCTCGACCTGTGCGACCGAATCGCCGTGCTCTCTCGCGGCCGCATCACCGGCGTCGTCAATAACGGGCCAAACGCGCAGCTGGAGATCGGTGAGCTGATGGTGGGAGGACGCACCGCGTGACGCAGACCACTGCCGCAGCCGAGCTGCGCGAGCCCCCCGAGACCGAAGAGGGCGCCGGCGGGCAGGCGCATCTCGGTCGAGCGGAGGACTTCTTCCTCCGCTCGATCTTGCCGCTGGTGCTCGCTCTGGGCACGGGCGCGATCATCCTCGCGGCAATCGGGGTCGACCCGATCCAGTACTACAAGGACGTCTACTCCGGCGGTGTCCAGTTCGCGGCCTGGCAGGACACGCTCATGCGTGTGGCCCCGCTCCTGCTGATCGCCGTCGGCCTGATCATCGTCTTCAAGGCGGGGATCTGGAATCTCGGCATGGACGGGCAGTTCCTGCTCGCGGCAGCCGTCATCGCGGGCGTAGGGCCGCGGCTGGAGCACCACCTGCCGAACGCGATCAACCTGATCCTTCTCTTCCTCATCGCCGGCGCGGTCGGCGCGGCGTGGACGATTCCGCCGGCGCTGCTGAAGGCCCGCTACGAGCTCAACGAGATCATCACGACGCTGATGATGAGCTTCATCGGCATCAACCTCGCGCAGATCCTCGTCAAGGGGACGTTTCAGGATCCGGCGACGACGACGCCGCAGACGCGGGCGTTCGACTTCGCGGCGCTGCTCCCTTCGATACCTGGCACGGAGTCGACCACGCGGCGCTGGTCGGGCATCCACATCGGCCTCCTCATCGCGCTCGCTGCCGCGGTCGTGGTCTGGTTTCTCCTCAGCCGCACCTCGTTCGGGCTGCGTCTCGGGGTGCTCGGCGCCTCGCTGCGCTCGGCCCGCCACATGGGGCTCGACGTGCCGCGGCTCATTGTCGTCTCCTTCCTGCTCTCGGGCATGTTCGTCGGGTTTGCCGCCGCGACCGAGATCCTCGGCGTCAAGGGATACGTCCGTGCGGACTGGAATCCGGCCTTTGGGTTGTGGGTCGTGCCGCTCGTCTTCCTCGCGCGGCTGCACGCGATCGGTGTCATTCCCTACGTCGTGCTGCTCTCGCTCGCTTCGATCGGCGGCGATTACGCGGCCCAGAACGCGGGCCTCACGTCGAAGTTCACGCTCCTCCTCGTCGGCCTGACGCTGTTGTTCATGGCACTGACCGAGTGGATTGCGCGGCGGGTCGAGCTGGGCGGGAGCTACCTCCCGGGCGTGTCCTACAGACGCCAGCGAGGGGAGGACTCCGGGTGACGTTACTCGCCGCCATCAGCGACGCGTTCTCCCAGCCAGCCCTCACGGCGCTCGTCGGCGGAGCGATTCTCGCAGGTGTGCCGCTGCTGTTCGCGGCTCTCGGCGAGCTCGTCTCGCAGCGGGCGGGCGTACTCAACATCGGCCTCGAGGGGATGATGCTGATGGGCGCCTACGCCGGTTTCGTAGCCGCGTACCACGGAGACAGCGAGTGGCTCGGCTTCGGCGCAGGGCTGCTCGCCGGAGCGGGGGTCTCGCTGCTCATGGTGCTGTTCTGCGTCCGGTGGGGGCTCGATCAGATCGTCGTGGGCATCGCCATCACGCTTACCTGCGAGGGCGCGACGGCGCTCATCTTCAATGCCGAGTTCGCGGAAAGCCGGCCGACGCTCGGCTCGACGCCCAAGGTCGCCATTCCGGGATTGTCGGAGCTGCCGGTCGTCGGTGGCAAGGGTGAGTCGAACGGCAGCATCTTCACCCAACCCTTCGTCGTCTACCTCGGTCTCGCGCTCGCCGTGATGGTGGCGTGGATGCTGCGCCGGACGCACATGGGCCTCAACATTCGAGCAGCCGGCGACGCCCCGGGTGCGCTCGACGCGGGGGGTGTGAGCGTCTTTGCGACGCGCTCGTGGGCCGTGCTGTTCGCGGGGGCGATGGCCGGGCTCGGCGGCGCGTTCCTCGCAATCGTCGGCGCCGGTCTGTTCCAGGACACGATGGTCGGGGGCCGCGGCTTCATCGCCATCGTCCTCGCGATGCTCGCGCGCGGGAGACCGTTCTGGGCGGTCGTGGGATCCTTCCTGTTCGGGCTTTCGCTCGCGATTGCCGACTGGGCACAGACCGAGAACCTGACCTTCGGACTGCCATCCTCTACGTTCACGGACATCGTGTTCATGCTGCCTTTCGTCCTCGTCCTCGTCGTCCTCGTACTCTTTGGGCGCAGGGCGTACCTACCCGCGGCGCTCGCGCTTCCCTACGAGCGCGGTTCCCGTTAGCGAAAGGAGATCCGTCATGCGTGACCCCGACTTCACGTTGAGCGCCGGCCCGACCATGGCGTACCCGCGCGTGCTCGCAGCGCAGGGAAAGCAGATCACCTACCACTACGACCCGGCCTTCCTCGAGGCGTTTCGGCGCACCGAGCGCAAGGTGGGGGAGATCTTCCTGACGAAGAGCGACATCCTGCTCATGCAGGGTGAAGCCGTGCTCGGACTCGAGGCAGCCGCGCGCGGGCTCGTCCGGCCGGGCACCCACGTGCTCAATCTTGTCTCCGGCGTCTTCGGCAAGGGCATGGGCTACTGGCTGAAGGACTTCGGCGCCGAACTCCACGAGCTCGAGGTTCCCTACAACGACTCGGTCGACCCGGTGGACGTCGAGCGCTACCTCGATGAGCACCCGAAGATCGACCTGCTGACGGTCGTCCACTCGGAGACGCCGTCGGGGACGCAGCACGACCTGGCGGCCATCGGTCCCATCGCGCGCGCCCACGGTGTCATGACCATCGTCGACTGCGTCTCCTCGCTCGGCGGCATCGAGTTTCGCACCGACGACTGGCAGGTCGATGTCGCCGTAGCCGCGGCACAGAAGTGCCTCGGCGGCCCGCCCGGCATCACGCTGATGACGGTCACCGACGCTGCCTGGGAGCGAATTCGAGCCAACCCCGCGGCGCCGCGCGCCTCGTTTCTCTCCATGCTCGACTGGAAGGAGAAGTGGCTCGACGACGGCGTGTTCCCGTTCACGCCGTCGGTCGTCGACATGCACGGAATCGAGGCGTGCTGCGACGAGCTGCTCGAAGAAGGGCTCGACAGCTCCATTGCTCGTCACGACCTCGCCGCACGCGCGTGCCGCGCAGGCGTGAAGGCCATGGGGCTCGAGCTTTGGCCGCGCAACGAGGAGGTTACGGCGGCGTGCGTGACGGCGATCGCCGTCCCGGAAGAGTTGACCGACATCCAGGTGCGCGCCCACTGCCGCGAGCGCTACGGCGTCATGATCTCGGGCGGCCAGGGAGCGGGCAACCTCGTCCGCATCGGACACATGGGGCCGACCGCGAACTCGCTGTATCCCGTCGTCGGGCTGAGCGCGGTCGGGCGCACGCTCGCCGACCTCGGGGTG
>JAOUHF010000152.1 GCA_029865325.1 Thermoleophilia bacterium | reverse complement strand
ATGGTCGCACTCAACTGCGATCGTGCGCGACCCGAGACGCTGCTCAACCTCAACGAGGTATCTGAGCTGCGCGTGTGGTCCCGTGAAAACGGTGTCCTTCGTCTCGGGTCAGGTCTCACCTACACCGAGGTCATGAGAGGCGCCCCGGCCGTCGAGATGCCTGCACTCGCCGAGGCGTCCCGCACGGTCGGATCGCCTCAGATCCGCAACCGCGGCACGATCGGCGGCAACCTTGGGACTGCCTCGCCCGCCGGCGACGCTCTCCCGCCTTTGCTCATCGAGCGTGCGGATATCGAGCTCGCGAGCGTGCGCGGAACCCGACGTGTTGCGCTCACCGAGTTCCTCGTCGGGCCGAAGCACAACGCGCTCGCGGACGACGAGTTGATCGTGGCCGCTGTCGTGCATCCGTCCGGCGAGCCGCAGACCTTCATGAAGGTCGGACCGCGAAACGCGATGGTCATCGCGGTCTGCTCTCTTGCTCTCGTTGCCGATCGCGAGCGCGGGGAGTTGCGGGCCGCATTTGGGTCGGCCGGCCCGGTCACAGGTCTGGTCACGTGCCCGATCGCTGATAAGGACTCATTTCCGGATGCCGTGGCCGAAGCGGCCAGTCCGATCGACGACATTCGAGGCACTGCCGCGTATCGCCGCCACGCCCTCCGGGTCCTCACGCAGCGCGCCCTCGAAAGGTGCCTCGCGTGAGGGTCGCGGTCACCGTGAATGGCGAACGGCTCGAGACCGACGTCTGGGCCGGCGAGAGCTTGCTCACGACGCTTCGCGACGGCCTCGGGCTTCCCGGCTCGAAGAACGCGTGCGAGCAGGGCGAGTGCGGCTCGTGCTCTGTCCTCCTCGACGGCGAGCTCGTCTGCTCGTGCCTCGTGCTTGCCGCACAGGCGGACGGACACGAGGTCGTGACGGTCGAGGGGCTCGGCGCGAGCGACAGACTCCATTCGGTTCAGGAAGCGTTCGCCGAGACAGGGGCCGTGCAGTGCGGCTTCTGCACGCCAGGGTTCGTGGTCGCGACCGCTGACCTCTTGCACCGTGTTCCCAACCCGACCGACGACGAGATCCGTGAGGCCCTCTCCGGAAACCTCTGCCGCTGCACGGGGTATCAGAAGATTCTTGACGCAGTCCACGTGGCTGCCGGGCGATGAGCACAGCCGCTCGCACTCTGACGCGCGGTCATGCTGCGTCGAGCGTTCGGCGGAGTGATGCCGTTCCGAAAGTGACGGGCGAGTTCGCGTACTCGAGCGATTTGCAGGCGGCAGGGATGCTCTGGGGGCAGACAGTTCGCAGCCCGCACGCTCACGCTCGCGTTCTCGAGATCGACGTCACCGAGGCGCTCGGAATGCCGGGCGTGCATGCCGTGCTCACGCACGAGGACGTCCCGGGCCGGAAGACCTACGGCCTCGAGTTCGCCGACCAGCCGGTGCTCGCCATCGACCGCATTCGCTACTTCGGTGAGGCGGTGGCGATCGTCGCGGCGGAGGAGCCCGAGCAGGCTCGCCGGGCCGCAGCGGCCGTCCGCGTCGAATACGAGCCGCTGGCGCCGATCACGGATCCCGAGCGCGCGACCGAGATGGAGCCACTTCATCCCGACCGGCCGACCATGGGCCACGGGTATCGCGACGATCCGCGACCGAACGTCGTGCGCTCCATGGTCCTGCGCCACGGGAACCCTGATGCCCAAGGCGACGTGACGGTCTCGGGCACATACGAGATCGGTCAGCAGGATCAGGCGTTCCTCGGGCCCGAATCGGGACTCGCGATCCCCGACGGCGAGGGCGGAGTGGACATCCACGTCGCCACCCAGTGGCTCCACGTCGATCGCGACCAGGTTGCCCCGTGTCTCGACCTCGAGCCGGAGATGGTGCGGATTCACCTCGCGGGGGTCGGCGGCGCGTTCGGCGGCCGGGAGGACCTTTCGATTCAGATCCATGCCGCGATGTTGGCGCTGCGAACTGGCCGCCCGGTGAAGATGGTCTACAACCGCGAGGAGTCTTTCGTCGGCCACATCCACCGCCACCCGGCGCGGATCTGGGCCGAGCATCGCGCGACCCGCGCGGGAAAGCTCGTCTCCATCCGCATGAAGATCCTCGTCGACGGCGGCGCGTACGCCTCGAGCTCGACAGCGGTGATCTCGAATGCGTGCTCGTTCGCCGTGGGGCCGTACGCGGTAGAGAACGTTCTTGTCGAAGGGCTCGCCGTGTACACGAACAACCCGCCATGCGGAGCGATGCGCGGCTTCGGCGCGGTCCAGACGTGCTTCGCGGCCGAGGCTCAGATGGACAAGCTCGCAGCGGAGCTCGGAATCGACCCCATTGAGCTCCGCCTCCTGAACGCGCTCGAACCGGGAGATGCGCTCGCGACGGGCCAGGTCGTTTCCGGCTCGCTCCCGACGCGAGAGGTCATCCGGCGCGCGGCTGCGCTTCCGATCCCGGAGGCCGAGGAGCTTCCGCGAGACGCAATCCGGCTTCCCGGCGGCGCGGGGAACACCACACGGGGTGAGGGCGTGCGACGCGGAGTCGGCTTCGCCGTCGGTTTCAAGAACATCTGCTACTCCGAGGGCTTCGACGACTACTGCACAGCTCGCGTACGAATCGCCGCCGACGGGAGCGCCGAGGTCAGCTGTGCGTCCGCCGAGGTTGGCCAGGGCGTCACCGACGTGATCCTCCAGGTCGCACGGCTGGAGCTCGGAACCGACGACGTCGTGCTCGCCTCGGGGTCGACGGCCCTGGTGGGCTCGGCTGGTTCGGCCTCCGCGTCGCGAATGACGTGGATGGCGGCGGGTGCCGTGCAGACCGCGTGTCGCGCCGCGCTAGAAGAGCGCGAGCGTGGCGGCGGCGGCGAGGTCGATGTCGAGCGGGTCTACCGGCACCCACGCACCTTCCCGCTCGATCCCGAGACCGGCCAGATCACCGACGGCCAGGCGCACGTCGCTATCGCCGTCGCTGCCATGCGGGTCGTCGTCGAGGTGGACGTGGATCTCGGTCTCACTCGCGTCGTTTGGATCGGCACGGCACAGGACGTCGGAAACGCGCTGAGCCGAACTGCGGTAGAAGGGCAGATCGAGGGCGGCACGGCGCAGGGCCTCGGCCTCGCCCTCATGGAGGAGATCCAGACCCGCGACGGCATGATCACCAACGCGAGCTTCACGGATTACTTGATCCCCACGTTCCTCGACATGCCACCCGTCGTCTCCGAGTTGATCGAGGAGCCGGAGCCGGACGCGCCGTACGGCGTCAAGGGTGTCGGCGAGCCGCCGACGGTGGTCTCGACTGCAGCGATCGTGGCGGCTCTGCGCGATGCGACGGGCCGTGAGCTCGCGCGGGTGCCCGTCCGCCCGGATCACATCGTGGGGCTCTGACCGGTCGGCAACGAGGGGCCTCGCGGCCCCTCGTCTTCTCGGATGGACGGACGAGATCGGGTCAGCGGATCTGCGCGCGGAGCAGGATCGAGAAGCGCTTGGCATTCGCCAGTTGAACGGAGTGGCGTTGCACGGTCACGGCTGCCTTGGCCCGTTGCACTTTCGCCGTCTGCACCCCGATGATCTGCGGCTTCATGATCTGCAGCTTCACCTGAGCGACGTTCCCGGCTGAGGCGATTGATGGTATGGCGATGGCTGCTGTGGTGAGGATGGCTCCGATGGTGGCGATGCGCTTCATGGTGTGCTCCTCTCTCATCCGATCCGTCATGACCCGAGAGTAGGAGCCGCGAGCGTGCGTGTCGTTCTCGCACACGACATTGCGAGTGTCACGCGCGTGACACACACTTGACTCCATGGAGTGGCCGTTGCTCGTCGATCTCC
>JAOUHF010000067.1 GCA_029865325.1 Thermoleophilia bacterium | reverse complement strand
CGGATTCCTGAACCGTCTCGCACCCGCCGCCCGCGACGCACACGACCGCCGACTCCGCGAAGTGGGCCCAGGTCAAGTATCCGGCGACTGCGGCCCCGGCGAGCGCCACCAGCGCAGCTGCGAGGCGCAGTGCGCGGTCGGTCACTCTGAGAGAGCGTCGTCGAGTGCCGCTCTCATCTGGTCGGCGCTCGCGACCTGGATGAAGTAGGGCTCGGCGTCCCCGATCTTTACGAAGAACGACGGCGTGCCCTGAACACCGGCCGCCTCGGCTTCGCCGCTGGCGGCGTCCGCCTCCTGCTTGATCGACTCGCTCTCCGCGTCCGAGAAGAGCTTGTCGACGTCGAGCCCGGAGATCTCGCTGGCAACTTCGCGAAGGAGATCGTCCGTCACCCAGCCGTCGTTCTCTCCCCCTTGATTCCGGTACAGGGCCTCCTGAAACTGCCAGAGCTTGTCCTGGAGCCCGGCGGCGAAGATGAAGCGAAGCGCCTTCACGGAATCCGGCCCGATGAACGGAAAGCCGCGGAATTCGTTGGCGACCGTGCCGGGCCTCACGTACTCGCCGACGACCGTTGGGAACAGGTCCTCTGCGTAGGACCGGCACGCCGGGCATTGTGGGTCGGCGTACTCGATCAGGATGACCTTCGCCGCGGCGTTGCCCAGTACGCGATCGTCCTGAGGGATTCCGGTCAGCTCGACACCCGGAGACGGCGTCGGCGCAGGCGTGTCTCCGTCGCTGCGAAGAACCAGCGCGACCAAGATCAGAGCGGCTGCCGCGAAGACGGCTGCCGCGAAGGCGAATACGACCGTGCGGCCGCGAGGGCGGTCACTCGAGACCGGCTTCCTCGAGCCCGGTTTCATCGCCGCCATGGGCTCAAGTCTGCCCGTAGCGGCCGGTGCGCGGCGTCATGAACCGGCGGTGATGCATCAGCGAGCCGCTACGCGTGCCGGAGTTCGGGGGCTCCGCTGTCGACGCGATCCTGCAGTCAATGCGCAGCCTTTGCCTTCGCGCGGGACGTCATGTCGGCGTCGACCGAGACGACCCCGGGCACCCGGGCCACGAGGTGGGGAAGCAACTCTTCGTCTGCCTCGGTCTCGACCTCACCGCGCAGGGTCACGTGGCCGTCGGCGACGTTCACGGTGACACGTCCCGGCTCGAGCCAGAACGTTCGGCGCAGGATGTCGTCACGAATCTCTTCGACGAGCTCATCGTCCGAGCGCGTGAAGGCGCGGACGATGTCCGCCCTCGTGATGATTCCTACAAGGCTGCCACGCTCCACTACCGGCAGTCGATTCACGCTCTCATCCACCATCAGCCTGGCCGCTTCGTGCACGGGCCGTTTCGGAGAGATCGTCATCGCCGGCGCGGACATTGCATCGCCGACGGTCACGGCTCTGATCTTGTCCCCGCGGCCGAGATCGGACTCGAGAAGCCAGGCAAGCATCCGGTTCCGAGCCACTTCACCGCCGGCCTTCACGACGATGTCGGCCTCCGAGAGGACGCCCACGACGTCGCCCGTTTCACTCACAACAGGCACGCCTGAGATTCCTTTTTGCGCGAGAAGCACTGCAGCATCTCGTAGCGAGATCGTCGGCGTCACGGTCGTGACGTCACGCGTCATCAGATCCTGAACCTTCATCGGTCCTCCTTTGTTGCTCGGAGCGTCGCTTGATGGCGTTGGCGGCGCATCGGTGAGCACGCGGAGGGCAGGTTCGGGTTTCCCACGGCCCTCTCGGTAGGGTGCGCCAGAGGTGAGCCAGGTCGACGTCGTCACCGTCTTCGTCGCAGCGCTTCTTACCGCTCTCGCCACCGGCCTCGGTGCTCTGCCGCTTCTCTTCGCTCGCGCGAGCGATCGAAAGGTGCTCGGCATCGCGAACGCGTTGGCGAGCGGCGTAATGCTCGGCGCGAGCGCGAGTCTCACGCTCGAGGCTGTCGATCGCAGCGCCAGCAGCACGTTCTTGGGCGCCGCCGCCGGGGTCGTCTTCATCCTCGTCGCCTCTCGCTCTCTCCGTGCGCCGCACCACGAGTTCGTGGTCGGTTCGCTGCGCGGGGAGGACGCCGTGAAGGCACTCCTGATCGTGGCGGTGATGACGGTCCACTCCGTTGCCGAGGGAGTCGGTGTCGGCGCTGCGTTCGGTGGGGGCGAAACGCTCGGGATCCTGATCGCGGTCGCAATCGCCGTCCACAACATCCCCGAAGGCCTGGCGATCAGCTTGGTTCTCGTCCCACGTGGGACGTCGGTTCACGCCGCCGCCGGCTGGAGCATCTTCTCGAGCCTTCCGCAGCCGCTCCTCGCGATTCCGGCGTTCCTCTTCGTCGCCGCCTTCGAAGGAGTACTTCCCGCGGCCCTCGGATTCGCAGCTGGAGCCATGGTCTGGATGGTGGCCCGCGAGCTCCTCCCGGAAGCCCTCGGACAGGCTTCCGCTCGCGTCGTCGCGGCCACGGCGATCGCCGCGTTCGCCGCAATGCTTGCGTTTCAAGCGATCTTGCTCTAGCCCTAGGGGTCTGGCCGCCGGATTACACCGTGCGTTACACCCCCAGACGAATGGCTGTCCCTCGAACGAGGGAGTAGTTTCGTGCCCATGATCGAACTGGCCACGGAGAGGAAGACGGCACCCATTACGCTGCGCCAGCGTGAGGTGGTCGCATTGATCGCAGCGGGATGCTCGAACGACGAGGTCGGAGCGAGGCTCGGGATCTCCCCCAGGACGGCAAAGGCGCATTGCGATGTGCTTCGACAGAAGCTCGGCGTGCCCCGCCGCCGCCAGATCCCGATCGCGTTTCGCTTGCTTACGGGCGAGGATCCGCTGTCTGCGGGGCGCCGCTACGCACTTGCGGCTCGGCTCCCCCGCTGACCCAAGGGGCACCCTCGCCTGCCGACGCGGGCGCGGGTGCCCCCTCCGTTCTCGAGGGTGTTAGGGTCGATCCCCGATCCAGGCGACATCGGTCAGGAGATGGCGACGACGGCGACAATCCCCGAAGTCCGAGCCCTCAAGCGCCGCAGGGTTATCGAGCGGCCGCGGCTGCTTGCGCTACTCGACGAGTCGAAGGCCCGCGTGCGCACGCTCGTTGCTCCGGCTGGTTACGGAAAATCGACGCTCGCCGAGCAATGGGTCGCACGCGCTGGACGAAACGGAGCGTGGTACACCGCGCGCTCCTCGTCCACCGACGTCGCGGCACTCTCTCTCGGCCTCGCGCGCGCGTGCACGGGCCTCGTCGAGGGATGCGATATCCGACTTCGCGAACATCTTCGCGCTCTTCCTGCTCCGGCCGAGAACGTCGAGAACCTGGCCGAGATCCTCGGGGAGGGCCTGGAGACCTGGCCAGCGGAGAGCTGGCTTGTTATCGACGACTATCACGAGATCGCTATGGAGCCGAACGCGGAGCGGTTCGTCTCGTCACTCGTCGCCGCTTCGACGGTTCACCTCCTGATCGCCAGCCGGCAGCGTCCCGCGTGGGTCTCGGCGAAGAAGATCTTGTACGGAGACGTGCTCGAGCTCAACCAGACGGCACTCGCAATGGACAGCCATGAAGCTGCTGACGTGCTTGTTGGGCGAAGCGCTCCGTCCGCGTCCGGGCTCGTCTCGATCGCGAACGGGTGGCCGGCGGTCATCGGTTTGGCGAGCGTTTCGTTCGCCGAGATCGAGAGTGATGCGGACCAGGTGCCCGAGTCCCTCTACCGGTTCTTCGCGGAGGAGGTCTTCAGCGCGCTTGGTTCAGAAGTGCAGCAGGGTTTGACGACGCTCTCCGTTGCTCCTGTCCTGGATCGCGCGCTTGCAAATGGGCTTCTCGGACTCGAGAGCGCCGAGTCCGTCTGCGCGGCGGCTCTTGATGTCGGAATCCTCGTCGAGCGCGGAGCGCAGCTCGAGCTCCATCCCCTTGCACGGGCGTTCCTTGCGGAACGAAGCGAGCAGCTCGGACTGGTTCCTGCCGACGGGACCGTAGCCGCGTGTCTCGAGATCTACCGAGCACGCCGCGAATGGGACGCGGCATTCGACGTGATCGTGCGCTCGGGCCCCGCTCACGAGCTCGAACCTTTGATGCTGGCGGCGCTCGATGAGCTTCTCACTACCGGGCGTCTGCCGACGTTGCAGAGGTGGTGTGAGTCTGCGTCCCACGCGGGTCTCGAGGCGCCGGTCGTCTCTGTCGCACGGGCCGAGGTCGCGCTTCGTTCCGGCCGTCATGTGGAGGCCATGGCCCATGCAGAAGCAGCTGCAAGCAAGGACTCTGAACTCGCCTTCCGCGCTTTGTCCGTGGCCGGGCGGGCAGCCCATCTCGCGTCGCGCGAGGAGGAGGCGTTGGAGCTCTACCGGCGAGCCGAGGCGGCAGCTTCAACGGATTCGGAGCGGCGGGATGCGATGTGGGGTCAGCTACGGTGCTTCATTGATCTGGAGCTCCCAGACGCCGAGCCCACGCTCGCGCGGCTGTCGAAAGGTGTCACCCTCGCCGACACGCGTGAGGTAGTGCGTACGGCCGCTCACGGCTTGTATCTGCAACTGCGTCTTGGATCGCTCGATCTTGAGGAGGCGGACAGGGCAAACCAGCTTCTGTCTGCTGTGAATGACCCGATCGTCGAGTCTTCCTTCGAAAGTGGCTACGCGATCGCGTTGGCATTGGCGGCGCGCTACAAGGACGCACGTTCGGCGTCTGCCGGACTCTTGGAAACGGCGAGGCGTGTTCGCCTTGAATTCGCGGTGCCGTACGCGCTGTGTGGTGACGCGATGGCTCACTCCGGGCTGCGCGAATGGCAACGTGCCGAACGGTCCGTTTCCGAGGCGCTTTCTATTGCCGAAAGGAATAGTGACGTTCATGCCGAGCTCTTGGGTCGTTCGATACTCCTTCGCGTACTTGCGCAGCAAGCACGTTGTGAAGCCGCTCTTGAGCTCGAGACCACTGAACCGCGAACGGCGTTGCGGGCGTCAGTCGCCGAGTTCCGCTGCTCTCGCGGCTTGGTTCTCGCCTGCATGGGGCGGACCGTTGAGGCGCTCGCGCTCGTAGATCAATGCCGCGAGGCCAGCCAGGCCGTTGAGCCCGTTGTCCTAATCCCTGCGATCGAGGCAATCTGCGCTCTCAAGACGCGTGCCAACGATGCCATCGATCGGGTGATCTTCCTCGACGCCATGGCCTTCGCGATTGGCGCTGTGGATCTTCTTGTTGTTGCGTATCGCGCATGTCCGGAGCTGCTCGCAGTCCTTCTTCGTGTCGGTGAACGCGATCGCCTCCGAGATCTGCTTCGGCGTGTAGGCGACGCCGACCTAGCTGACGCGATGGGTCTATCAGTTGCTGAGGATGACCCCAGAGCGCGTCTCTCTCCACGCGAGCGCGAGGTATTCGAACTGCTTCGGGAAAGACTTACCAATCGTCAAATCGCGAAGCTTCTCTTCATAGAGGAGTCGACTGTTAAGGCTCACGCGCATCGCATCTACGACAAACTCGGTACTCGTTCGCGTACAACCCTCGCGGTTCAGGCGGTCTTAGAGCGGGCTAATCAAGCAACCTCAGCCACAGAGCCGACGGATTCCGTGCGCGACTCGTCGTAGGTGCTTTGGGCGAACTCGCGGAAGTCGCGCCGCTGGGCGAGTCGGTAGTCCTCGTCAGCGCCGGCGAGGATGGCCTCGAACGCCGCGACGACGGATGTGTCGAACTGGCTGTCGACGGCCTGAGCGAGTCGTAGCCGCGCGACGCGGCTCGGCATTGCGTCGCGGTAGGGACGACTTGAGGTCATTGCGTTGTACGCATCTGCGACCGCGATGATGCGCGACACGAGAGGAATGGACTCTTCAATCAGCCCGTCCGGGTACCCCTGCCCGTCGATCCGCTCGTGATGGTGTCGTACGACCGTCGCGATCTCCGAGTACTCGTCGACGTGGGCCAGGATCCGCTCGCCAATGGCGGAATGCTCCTGCATCTGCCGCCGCTCTTCGAGCGTCAGCGCCCCGGGTTTTTCGAGAAGTCCCGGCGGAAGCCCGATCTTCCCGATGTCGTGGACGAGGCCGCAGAGATAGGCAAGATCGCGGACGTCAGCGCCGAGCCCCATGCGTTCAACGATGTCGCGCGAGTAGATCGCGACCGCAGCCGAGTGGCCGGCGGTGTACTGGTCTCGGGCATCGAGCGTGGCGATCAGCGCGGCGGCGAACTGGAGGTTCGTTCGCTCGAGCGTCTCGTTCGCGGTCGACAACTCGTCCGCGAGTTGGCGCTGTTCCTGATATAGGCCGTAGAGGCGTTGAGCGGCCATGGCAGGTACGAGGAAGAGCGCCAATGTCCACGGAGACACCTTGACGTACATGAACGCAAGAAGAGCGACGATGGGTGCATAGATGGGCGCCGAGGTGAGGACGACCGGTACTACTGTGCGGATGGCATCCCGGATCGGCCGGCCTCGGATGCGTCCGGTAAGAGCCGTGAAGAAGACATCGAGTGCTTCACCGACGATTGCGCCGACGAACGTCGCGGCGATGAGCTCGCCGAACACGGACGGAACCGCTGCGAGTGTCGCCTGCGCCGCAAGCCCCATCGCGGCGCCGCCGATGAACCGTGTGCTCGTGTACGTCGCCCACTTCAGGCGGGGAGCTCGGTCGGGGTCGCGATGCGCCGTGAGCTCCGGATCGCCGAGCATTGAGGCGGCACCGACCGCTGCGGCTGCGAGCGGGCCGAAGAGCACGGCCGCGAAAAGCGTGGGAAGGAGCGAGATCGACTGCTCTTCGGTTCTCGTCAGGCCACGCTGAGCCACGGCGAAGCGGACGCTGATTCGTTCGGCGACAGCGGCTGCAAGTCCCAGTGCCAAGACGGCTAGCGGCGCTTCGAGCGTGTATCCAGCGGCGATCAGCGCACAACCTGTCATGAGCGCGACAGCCACTAGACAGGCCACGTACAGCAGCGTTTGACGCTGCGGGTGGTGACCCAATTTTCGGAACCCTTGAACTATCCCTCGAACGGGGTATACGATGCGGATGCCGTCAGTTCCCAATCGAGGAGTCATATGCCTATGTCCAGGGGCTCAAAGATCTGGTAGGTCCGTCGCATTCTCGTTTCTCCGCCAAGGGCGGGCATCCCTCTTTTGGGGTGCCCCGTGGGAACGACCTTGGTGGAGGAAATGGATGCTGACGGGAGCAGCTACGCAATGAGCCCACGCCGGAAGCCAACAGCTACGGCGTGGGCTCTGCTTCGCGCTTGAAGCTTCGCGAGCAGATGCCTGACATGTGATTTCACCGTCTCTTCGGACAAGAAGAGACGTTCGCCGATCTCACGATTGACGAGGCCGTCCGAGACGAGTTGAAGCACCTCGATCTCGCGGGCGGTCGGATCCTGACCGACTTCGCGGGAAGACGGCGGCGTGAACGGGATCACCGATCCATGCCGGCTCGAGCTGCGTCGTGCCGCAGCCGCTTCGAATCGGCGGCTGTGGTCGCGATACCGGTTCAGAATCTCCTTACGCTCAGCGGCGTCCACGCTTCCGGTATCGGCGCTGGCGTCGTGGCGCTTTAGCGAACGGGTCTCGCTCGAACGGGGGAGACCCTTGTCAGCGCGTAGACTTGACCGGCACCACCGGATTCACGACGTACGGCGCGCACAACCTGTGAGACGACTGACCCTCAGCCGCCGAGCAATCGACCCCGACTTTTCGGGGCCGGCCGCGTCATAGATTTGCAGGTCGACCATTCCTTCCTGCGCCGCGGGTAGGAGAAAGGGGATTTCATGAAACGAAGACCACGAGGCTGGCGTTTCGGCGCCATGGCTTCGGTCGCTTTGCTCGTCGTTGTCGTTGCGGGCGCAAGCGTCGGGCAGTCTGCGCTGAGAAGCTCGGATCAGAGCGGAGTGCTGATCGCCGGGACGACTGACACCGTCACGAATCTCGACCCCGCTGGAGCCTATGACTACGGCTCGTTCATTGCTGCCGTCGGCGTCTATCAGCAGCTGATGGGCTTCCCGAACGGAGCGAAGCTCCAACCGGTGCTCGCAACCAAGTGCTTCGCCGTCCGAAGCAACAAGACGTGGAGATGCAATCTGAGGAGGGGCGTCACGTTTCACGACGGATCCGCTTTCGATTCCGCCGACGTGAAGCACACCTTCGACCGGGTCATCAAGATCAACGATCCTTCGGGGATCTCGTCGCTCCTCGGCAATCTGAAGAGCACGAAGACGAACGGCAAGTATGCGGTGACGTTCAACCTCAAGTCAGCGCAGTCCACGTGGCCCTTGATTCTCGGCACCAGCGCCGGGTTCATCGTTCCGAGCACCTATCCGGCCGGCAAGCTGCAGGCGAACGACCAGGCGCAGATCGGAACCGGTCCGTACGAGCTGACGAAGTACACGCCGGGCCAGCAGGCGGTCTACGAGCCGTTCGACGACTACTGGGGCGCCCAGGCGAAGAACGACGGGGTCATCGCCAGGTACTACGCAAAGTCCTCGACGATGAAGCTTGCGCTTGAGCGGGGCGAGATCGACATGGCGTTCCAGACCTTCACGCCGACTGAGCTCGCATCGCTGAGGAAGGCCAAGGGGCTCAAGGTGTATGCGGGTAACGGCGCAGTGATCCGCTACCTCGTGCTGAACGTCGAACGAGCTCCGACGAACAACATCGCCGTTCGGCAGGCACTTGCATACGCATTCCCGCGGCAAGCCGTTGCCACTCGCGTGTACCGCGGTGACGTCGTGCCCCTCTACTCGATGCCCCCGGCGGGCCTGCCCGGTCACATCGACGCGTTCGCGTCCCGATACGGCCGTACGCCGAATTTGGCCAAGGCCAAGGCAACACTTCGGGCGGCCGGTCTGTCCACGCCGCTCCCGATCGAGCTGTGGTGGACGCCGACGCACTACGGTGACGCCTCGGCCGACGAGTACGCGGAGATCAAGCGTGGGCTCGAGAAGAACGGCGTGTTCAAAGTAACGCTGAAGTCGACCGAATGGGCGCAGTACAGCGACGCGCTCGGGCGTCAGTACAACGCGTTCCAGCTCGGCTGGTTCCCCGACTACCCAGACGTCGAGAACTACGTCGTGCCGTTCTACCGGTCCGACACGTTCGCGGCGAACGGGTACAACAGCAAGAAGATGGACAACCTGATCAAGGCGTCGTTGGCGGCGAAGACGGAGGCAAAGAGACTTGCCATCTACCGCCAGATTCAGCGGTTGGCGGCCGCAGACGTCCCGATCATCCCCTACTGGCAGCAGAAGATGCTGGCGGCCGGACGGAGCAACGTGCGAGGGATTCCGACCACGTTGGACGCGTCGTTCATCATGCGGTACTGGAAGATCTCGAAGTCGTAGGTCCTCACCAGGGGGCGCCGCACGCGCGGCGCCCCCTGGCACCTCCGACAGCGACAGCGCGTCGATCATTCGCCCAGGGGCAACCGGTAAGCGTTCATGGCCGCCAAGGGAACATCACTCAGGCAATACGCGCTGACCCGCCTCGCGCTCGTGATCCCGATGGTGTTCATCCTGCTCACGCTCGTCTTCCTGCTCATGAGGGTTGCGCCGGGCGACCCTATCTCCTCGGCGCTCGGCGGCAGGGTGCCGAAGGAGGAGGTGGACAAGATCAAAGCGGATCTCGGGTTCGACCGGCCGATCTATGTTCAGTACGGCGACTACCTTGCGGACATCGCGCGAGGTGACTTCGGCACGGCGATCACTGATCGCCGCGAAGTCCGAGACATCATCAAGGAGAACGGTGCAGCGACGCTCGAGCTCACGTTCTTCGCCATGATCGTCGCGATCGTCGTCGGCGTCACCTTTGGCCTGTTGGCCGGACGTTTCCGAGACACTTGGATCGACGGTAGCGGGCGGATGTTCGGGATCATCATCTACGCGACGCCTGTCTTCTTCCTCGGCCTGATGGCGCAACTCTTCTTCGGCTCGTATCTCGGCTGGCTACCGACCTCCGACCGTGCGAGCCCCATTGTCGACGCGACGCTCGACACCCATACCAACATCTACACGATCGACACGCTTATCAACCGCGACTGGGACGCCTTCGTCGACGTCTCAAAGCATTTGATCCTGCCCGCGGTGACTCTGGGGCTCGTGACCGCTGGTGTCTACATCCGGCTGGTTCGCGTGAACGTGATTAGGACGATGAAGGACGATTACATCGAGGCCGCGCGGGCGCGCGGGATCGACGAGCGCTCGGTCGTGTACAACCACGCGTTCCGAAACGCGCTTGTCCCGGTGATCACCGTCGTCGGACTGACGATCGCGTTGCTCCTCTCCGGCGCGGTGCTCACGGAAACGACCTTCAATTGGCCGGGGATCGGGCATACGCTGATCCTGTACTTGCAGAACCGCGACTACACAGCGGTCCAGGGGATCATCGTCGTGTTCGCCCTCGTTGTCGTGCTCGCGAGCCTGATCATCGACTTCGTGAACGCCTACATCGACCCGAGGATCAGGTATTGATGGCCGCTACCGAGCCGACTGACCGTGCTCCAGTCGGAAGCAAGCGGAGGTTGGGTGGCCTGAGGCGCACGCTCGCGCCCGTCTCCGAGGCTCGCGGCATGACCCGCACGATGCTGTGGTTCGGAGCTGGCCTCACCCTTTCATTCATCCTGATAGCCGTTTTCGCGCCGGTGATCGCGCCATACGACTTCGACACGTTCCAGGCGAACGGACAGCGATTCGCACAGCTCGAGGCGCCCTCGGCCGATCATCTGATGGGTACGAACGTGCAGTCGACGGACGTCCTCTCGCGCATCGTATGGGGGACGCGGACGGAGCTGAAGGTCGTTCTCGTCTCCCTCTTCTTCTCGATAACGATCGGCGTTCCACTTGGCCTCCTCTCGGGGTACTTCGGCGGCAAGCTCGACCGGGTGCTCGTCCTCGTGATGGACGCTCTCTTCGTCTTCCCCTTTCTCCTACTCGCGATCGTGATCGCGTTCCTTCTCGCAGACAAGGTCGGCCAGGGAATCCTGACTGCAGCGATCGCCATCACCGTGGTGTACATCCCGCTCTACTTCCGCGTCGTGCGGAATCACACGATCAGCGTTCGTGAGGAGCCGTTCGTCGAGGCGGCGCGCGCGCTCGGCGCTCGCCCGTTTACGGTCATTCGCAAGTACGTCTTCTTCAACGTGGTGCAGAACGTCCCGCCGCTCGCGACGCTCAATGCGGCTGATGCGATCCTCACGCTCGCTGCCCTCGGGTTTCTCGGGTATGGGATTCAGCCGACGGACGGCGCTGAGTGGGGGTACGACGTCAACCGCGCGGTGTCCGACGCGGCGTCGGGGATCTGGTGGACCGGCCTCTTTCCCGGACTTGCGATCGTCCTGCTGGTCGTCGGGTTGACGCTTGTCGGTGAGGGGCTGAGCGAGACGATCAACCCCGTTCTTAGGAAACGGCCGAAGGTCGATGTCGATCTCGGATCGACGTCGGAGGACGAGGCCGGAATCCTGTGACAGCAGTGCCAACAGTGCCAGCAGTGCCAGTAGTGTCGGTACGGGCTCTGCGCGTCTACTACGGCACCCTGCGTGGCACCGTTCGAGCGGTCGACGGGGTATCGCTCGACATCGGGGCAGGCGAGGTGCTTGGGCTCGTCGGAGAATCGGGGTGTGGGAAGTCGACGCTCGGTCGCGGGATCCTGGGGCTTCTACCCGAGGGCGCCGCGTCGGACGGCGAGGTGCTCTACAACGGCCAGAACCTGGTGACCATGTCCGACAAGGAGCTGCGGGGCCTCCGTGGACCTGAGCTCGGCCTCATCTTCCAGGAGCCAATGACGCGGTTGAACCCGCTCATGCGAATCGAGGAGCACTTTGCGGAGACGCTGAAACAGCACGAGCCGAGCCTCGACAACCGCGAGGTTCGCCGGCGCTCGCTCGAGACCCTCGGACGGATGGGGATCCCGCCGACGCGGTTTCGGCAGTACCCGCACGAATTCTCCGGCGGAATGCGGCAGCGCATCATGATCGCACTGGCGCTCGTGCTTCGGCCGAAGCTGCTGATCGCTGACGAACCGACGACTTCGCTCGACGTGATCGTCGAGGCGCAGATTCTGCGCATCCTGGCCGACCTCCGTGAAGACTTCGGTACCGCGCTCCTTCTCATCACGCACAACCTCGGGATTGTCGCCGAGGCGTGCGATCGGGTCGCAGTCATGTACGCGGGCCAGATCGTCGAGGAGGGTTCAGCTCGGCAGGTCTTCAGCGAGCCTGCGCACCCGTACACGCGGGAGCTCCTGCGCTCGACGATCTCGTTGGACACGACGAAGCTCCACTCGATTCCTGGGGCGCCACCCAACCTGATCGCGCCGCCATCTGGTTGCCGCTTCCACCCACGGTGTCCCGATGCGATGCACGTGTGCGTCACCAAGGCCCCGATAGAGCAGGCGCTCGACGGTAGCCGAAGGGTCCTCTGCTGGCTCCATGGCCCGGCCGGCGAGGTCCCCGACGACGGCTGGTCTCAGCTCGAGCGACAGCAGATCGCGGTGGCCGAAGAGGCTTGACGACATGAGTGCATTGGAATCACCGCAGGAAGACGTCCTCGTCTCGGTACGCGGCCTCAAGACCTACTACTCGCTTCGCGGAAGCTTCGGCCAGCGGCTCGTAGGGCGTGAAGCCGGACATGTGAAGGCGGTCGACGACGTCTCGTTCGATCTCTATCGAGGCGAGGTGCTCGGACTCGTGGGCGAATCCGGGAGCGGAAAGACGACACTCGGGCGGACGTTGCTGGGACTGGTGCCTGCGACCGAAGGCACCGTGACCTTCGAGGGCGAGGAGATCACTCACAAGTCGGAGCGGGACCTCCGGGCGCTTCGCCGCCGAATGCAGATCGTCTTCCAGGATCCCCACGCGTCGCTCAATCCCGCGATGACGATCGAGCAGTCCGTCGGGCACCCGCTCACGATCCATCGGATAGCACGTGGCGGCGAATACCGTCGGCGGGTCTCCGAGGCGCTCGAGACCGTTGGCCTCGCGCCTGCGGAGCAGTTCCTCGACAAGTACCCATCCGATCTCTCCGGTGGGCAGAAGCAGCGGGCGGTGATTGCGCGCGCGATCATCCTGAATCCGCTGCTCCTCGTCGCTGACGAACCGGTCTCGATGCTCGATATGAGCGTCCGGGCGAAGATCCTCGAGCTCATGCTCAACCTCAAGCGCGAGTTTCGCTTCACCTATCTCTACATCACGCATGATCTTGCGACAGCGAAGTTCTTCTGCGACCGCATCGCAATCCTCTACTTGGGGCGGATCGTCGAGATGGGGCCCTCGGCGGCCATTTACGACGATCCGAAGCACCCGTACACGAAGGCTCTCCTCAGGGCGATTCCGGAGCCGGATCCGCTTCGCAGTGTTCCAAGAGATCTCCCTCGCGGTGAGGTTCCGGATGCTGCCAGCCCGCCACTCGGGTGCTCTTTTCATCCCCGATGCTCCGTTGCGTTCGAGGTGTGCGGCTGGGAAAGCCGCGATCTGCGAGACCTTCTCGAGATTCGTTGGGCGCAACTGTCCGAGGCCGAGTTCGAGGCCGAGCGATCGACGATCGGAGACATCGTGCCGCTCGATGCGCCGTCGACGAGCTTTCGCCTGGCCGCCGGCAGCGGGCGCGAGGGTGGAGACGTCCTCACGCTGCTAGAGACCATTCGCAGAGAGACTCCCGATGAGCCCTTCTGGAAGGGTGTGCGCAAGCTGACCGCCGCGGATCGCTACGTCGAGGTTGAGCTCTTCACGCCGCTGGTGCCTCGGCTGCTTCCACTCGGGAGCTCACAGGTCGAGTGCCACCTGTACGACCACGACGCCCTGCAGGAGGCTGGGAACCGCCGAGCCGAGACGCTCTAAAGGAAAGGGCCGCCCAGAAGAGCGGCCCTTTCGTCAATCGCAGTGCGGCAGCAGCTCGCCAGACCCGTTCAGGCGGCGAGGCCGGCCAGATCGCGCAGTGCCTCGAGGCGCTTGAGCGCCTGGCCTTCGAGCTGCCGCACACGCTCGCGCGTGAGGTCAAGCTCGTGGCCAATTGCCTCGAGCGTCCACGGCTCGCCCTCGAACCCGAAGCGGAGCTCGAGAATCCGCCGCTCGCGCTCCGGAAGTGCGTCGAGCGCGCGCCGAATGCTCTGGCGGCGAAGCGACTCTTCGGCCTCGTCGAACGGATCGGCAGCCTCACGGTCGGCGAACAGATCTCCGAGCTCACCCTCGTCGTCCGCGCCGACGGTCTGGTTCAGCGATACCGATGCATGGGCTGCGCCGAGCGCTTCTTCGACATGCTGGATCGGAAGGCCAGTCGCCTCGGCGAGCTCCTGCTTCGTCGCCTCGCGACCCAGCTCGACCTCGAGCCTGCGCGCCGCGCGCGACAGCTTCTGCTGGCGCTCGACGACGTGCACGGGCACGCGGATCGTCCGCGCGTGGTTTGCCACGGCGCGCTGCACCGACTGGCGAATCCACCAGGTCGCGTATGTCGAGAACTTGAATCCACGCCGCCAATCGAACTTCTCGACTGCGCGGTTCAAGCCGAGCGTTCCCTCCTGGATGAGGTCGAGAAACGGTACGCCGAGGCCCCGGTAACCCTTCGCGATGGAGACGACGAGCCGCAGGTTCGACTCGATCATGACGCGCTTCGCGACCGGGTCGCCGCGCTCGATCCGCTTTGCGAGGGCAACTTCCTCGGCGGCGGTCAGGAGCTTGTGGCGACCGACATCGGCCAGGAAGAGCTGGAGGCTGTCGGCAGCGCCAGACACGGCGCCGGCCTCGTACTTCTTGGCTGCCTCCTCTTCCTTCTCGGCGTCGGCCTCGGGCTGCGTGATCTCGATGTTGTGCGCCTCGAGCTCGCGCTGGAGCAGTTCGGCGTCTTCCTCGCCGATGTCGTGCTCGAGCACGAACGCCTCGAGCTCGGGCGCCTCGAGCTGGCCCCCGTGCTCCTCGGCGCGCTCGATCAGAGTCTTCACATGCTCCGACTCGAACAGTTCGATG
>JAOUHF010000066.1 GCA_029865325.1 Thermoleophilia bacterium | reverse complement strand
GCTCCGCGCCGTCGGCGCGACGACACTCGACGAGTACCGCAAGCACATCGAGAAGGACGCCGCCCTCGAGCGCCGCTTCCAACCGGTGTTTGTCGGCCAGCCGTCGGTTGCCGAGACGATTGCGATCCTGCGTGGGCTCAAGGAGCCCTACGAGGCGCACCACGGAGTCGAGATCCGCGACTCCGCGCTCGTTGCCGCCGCCGTTCTGTCCGACCGTTACGTCTCCGACCGCTTCCTTCCCGACAAGGCGATCGATCTCGTCGACGAGTCGGCCTCGCGCTTGCGCATGGAGATCGACTCCTCGCCCGTCGAGCTCGACGAGGCCGAGCGTCGGGTTCGGCAGCTCGAGATCGAGCTCGCCGCGATGGTGAACGAGTCGGATGACGTTCGCGCGCCCGTTGAACGGGAGCTTGCGGAGGCGAAGTCCGCGCGTGACGAGCTCGGCGCACGCTGGTCTCGCGAGAAGGAAGGGCTCCAGCGAGTCGCCGAGATCAAGAAGCAGATCGACGAGCTGCGCATGGAGGCCGAGCGCGAGGAACGGCAGGGCAATCTCACGCGCGTCGCCGAGATCCGCTACGGGCTCCTCCCGGAGCTCGAGAAGGAGCTCGTCGAGCGCGAGGATCGCGTCGAGGCCCCGATGGTCAAGGAGGAGGTCGACGAGGACGATGTTGCGGCGGTCGTCGCCGCTTGGACCGGGATTCCCGTCTCGCGTCTCCTCGAAGGCGAGGTCGAGAAGCTCATCCATATGGAGGAGCGATTGCACAAGCGGGTCATCGGCCAGGACGTTGCTGTGGAGGCGGTGTCGAACGCGCTTCGCCGCGCGCGTTCGGGCCTCCAGGACCCGAACCGGCCGATCGGCTCGTTCATCTTCCTCGGCCCGACCGGCGTCGGGAAGACCGAGCTTGCCCGCGCGCTCGCCGAGTTCATGTTCGACGACGAGCGGGCGCTCGTCCGACTCGACATGTCGGAGTACCAGGAGAGGCACACGGTCGCCCGCCTCGTCGGCGCTCCGCCGGGCTACGTCGGCTACGAGGAAGGCGGGCAGCTGACCGAGGCCGTTCGGCGTCGGCCCTACGCAGTTCTCCTTCTCGACGAGATCGAGAAGGCGCACAGCGAAGTGTTCGACGTGTTGCTACAGCTTCTCGACGACGGGCGGCTCACCGACGGGCACGGCCGCACGGTTGACTTCCGCAACACCGTCGCGATCATGACCTCGAACATTCGCTCGTCGAATGAGCTGCGGGACCGTTTCCGGCCTGAGTTCCTCAACCGCATCGATGAGATCGTCGCCTTCGACGCGCTGACCCGCGAGCAACTCTCCGACATCGTCGAGCTTCAGCTCGCGCGCCTCCGCGAGCGGCTGGCCGAGCGCAAGCTCGACCTCGAGCTCACCGACGCCGCAAAGGAACTGCTCGCGGAGGAGGGTTGGGACCCGGCCTACGGGGCGAGGCCGCTCAAGCGCGCGATCCAGCGGCAGCTCGAGAACCCGCTCGCGCGTGAGCTACTCGAGCGGCGATTCGTCGAAGGCGACACCGTGCGGGCCGACGTCCGCGACGGCGAGCTTGTCCTCGAGCGGGCCGAGGCTACGAGCCTGGCTGCGACCTGAGCCTAAGGAACATCCGGGAAGAACTCGGCTTGCCCTGACACGGCCGGGGCTCCGTAGATGAAGAGAACGAGCTCGTCCGAACCTGCGTTGCGCAGCTGCAGGATCGTGCCCGGCTGAACCACGAGAACACTTCCCGGCGAGAGCTCGTGACGCTCGGGCGGCTCGCCGAGATCGACGGTGAGCGTCCCGTCGAGCACCACAAAGACCTCCTCTTGCCCGTGATCCGCGTGCCGCTTTCCCCGCGCGCCCGGCGAGTAGCGCCAGAGATTCGCGCGAGACTGTGTCATCGAGTCCGAGAGTCGAGCGATCGAGCGCGTGTCGTCGTCGCCGCGAGGAACCCACTCGAGCTCGGAGTGGGCGAAGATCGTGTAGCTCATCGGTGGAGTATCTCGCACCCGGGCGGCTTCGCGTCCGGACCTGAGGCGACGGTCGTGCGCGACGGCGGCTGATACCTGCTGCGGGTTTACTTCGGACATGGGCGACGGTCCGAAGCCGTATCGGCTGAGCACAGGGCGCCGTGCCGTCAATGCGCTCGTGCGTCCGCTCGCCCGGTTGGGCTTGGCTGGACCGCGCACCTACCTGCTCACCGTGCCCGGCCGGAAGACTGGAACGCTCTGGTCGACACCCGTCTCGATGGTGGAAGAAGGAAACCAGCGGTGGCTCGTGGCCCCGTACGGCGATCGCAACTGGGTGAAGAATGCGCGCGCGGCAAGATGGGTGCAGCTCCGGCGCGGCCGCACGAGTGAGCGTCTCGCGGTCGAAGAGCTCCCCTCGGTGGAGGCGATTCCGGTCCTGCGCGAGTACTACCGCCGCGGGCGCGTCACGCGCCCGTTCTTCGACGTCTCGCTCGACTCGTCGGATGCAGCGTGGCTCGCCGAAGCGACCCGCCATCCGGTGTTCAGGCTCGTTTCGGGCGACTGAACCGTAGGATCAGCAATCGAGACAATGGCGAAGCCGACAGACCAGACCGACGTCCTCCTCGTTGCTGCGACGGACATCGAGCTCTGTGGACACGTGGGCTTCGTGTGTGGTGTCGGACCGGTTGAAGCTGCGGCCGCTACCGCACGGGAGCTCGCGCTTCGGCCGCCCCGAGTCGTGCTGCACGTCGGCATCGCCGGGGCGCGCGGGATCACTCCAGGCGGGCTCGTCGTCGGAGGCGAGGCGGTCTACTGCGACATCTCGGCCGAGGTTCCCGTCGTGGAGCGCGTCGAGCCGGACGGCGATCTGCTCGCATCGGTACGCGCAGCCATCCCCGAGGCACTCGTGCTTCCGATCGGAACGAGTGCGTCGGTCGGCGGATCGGCTCGTGATGCGCACCGGGACCTGAGAGTCGAGGCGATGGAGGGCTTCGCCGTCCTGCGGGCATGCGCGAGTGCCGGAATACCTGCGATCGAAGTCCGGGCGATCTCGAACGAGCTCTCGGAGGGTGATCGTTCGCGCTGGCGGATCGGACGCGCTCTCGAGGCGATCTCGGATGCGCTGCCTCGCCTGCTCGCTGCTGTAGCTGAGTAGCGTCTGCTGAATGGCACGCAAGGCGAGGACGACGAAGGAGCTGCCACCGCCGCTTCCGCCTGAGCTGCGAACCGTCGGCCAGCTCGTCGCAGAGTCCATTCGGTTGTACGGCCAGAACTTCCTGCGGGCATTGCCTCTCGGGATCGTGGTCGGCGTGATCAACCAGCTAACTGCAGACATCGACCGGGCGGGGGTCGCCCTCAGCCTGGTCGTCGTCGCGCCCGTCTTCGCCGCCGCGTACGCCTACGCGGCGAAGCTCGCGACGGACGCGAGCACGACGCGCCGATCGTGGTTCGTCGCAGTCGGCGTGGGCTCGCTTGTCTTCGTACCTGCGGCGCTCTTCTTCCCGTGGTTCGCGCTCGCCGGCGTCCTCTGGCTCGCCCTGATCGGACTTGCGGTGCCCGCGGCGATGGTCGAGGGCGCCTCGTTCACGGGCTCGCTCCAACGTGGTTTGGCTCTTGGCCGCGTGGACTACATCCACGCCGCAGCGTCGCTCGCGACGCTCGTCATCCTCTTCTTCCTGATGCGACTGGGGCTTGCGTTGCTTCTCGAATCACAGGCCGACAACACCGTTCGGACGGCGATCTTTCTCTCGGACACCGTTCTCGCTCCCCTGCTCTTCCTCGGCGGGGCACTCCTCTACGTGGACCAGGAGGCTCGGTTACGCTCGCGCGGAGACCCCCATGAAATAGAGGATCTCTTCCGCAACCAACGCGACGAAAGGGAGTGACATGCCGACCTATCTCATGCTCACGACACTGACGGAGAAGGGCGTGCAGACGCTGCACGCGAATCCCAACCGACTCGCCGAGGTCAACCGAGACGTGGAGGAGATGGGCGCGAAGGTGCTTCACCAGTGGGCAGCGCTCGGCGAGTACGACTTCGTGAACATCGTCGAGGCCTCCGACGACATGACCATCGCGCGGGTGTCGGTCGCGCTCGGAGCGCGCGGTAGCGCGAAGATCGAGTCGCTTCCGCTGCTCCCGGTGGACGAGCTCCTCGCGAGCTTCAAGTAGGACGAGGACGCGGGTGCTCGTCTGTCCCGCATGTGGTGAGGAGAACCCCGACAGGGCGCGATTCTGTCTCGCGTGCGGGGAGTCGCTCGAGGTAGCGGCTCCGATCGGTGAGGAGCGCAAGGTCGTGTCCGTGCTCTTCGTCGACCTAGTGGGCTTTACCGATCGCTCCGATCGCGCCGACCCCGAGGACGTGCGCGCGACCCTGCGGCCCTACCACGAGCGCGCCAAGTCCGACATCGAGCGCTTCGGCGGCACGGTCGAGAAGTTCATCGGAGACGCGGTCATGGCAGTGTTCGGCGCGCCCGTGTCGCACGAGGATGACGCCGAGCGCGCGGTTCGCTCCGGTCTTCGGATCCTGGAGACGATCGAGGAGCTTGCAGGCGAAGGTCTCGAGCTGGCGGTTCGCGCTGCCGTAACGACCGGGGAGGCCGTAGTGGCACTGGGCGCCCGCCCCGAGCGCGGCGAGGGGATCGTCACGGGCGACGTCGTGAACACGGCGGCTCGGCTCCAGTCGGCTGCGCCCGTCGGCGCCGTCATCGTCGACGAGGCGACGAGAAGGTCCACAGAGAGCGTGATCACGTTCGAGCCGCTCGAACCGGTCGCCGCGAAGGGGAAGGCGGAGCCGATTCCGGTCTGGCGTGCGACGCATGCCCGAAGCCGCGTTGGCCAGCCCGAAGCGGCGACGCAGACCCCGTTCGTGGGCCGCGACCACGAGCGGACGCTCCTCTTCGAGATGTTCCTGCGGGCGGAGCGCGAGTCGTCCGTCCAGCTCGTGACCGTCGTCGGCGAGCCCGGGATCGGGAAGAGCCGGCTCGTCACGGAGCTGCGCACCGCGCTCGACGACCGGCCCGAGGTCGTGACCTGGCGTCACGGGCGCTGCCTGCCCTACGGCGAGGGCATCACGTTCTGGGCGCTCGGCGAGATCGTGAAGGCCGAGGCGGGCATCCTCGAGTCGGACGACCAGGAGGCGGCTGCGGCAAAGCTCGCGGAGACGGTGTCCGCGCTCTTCGAGGACGAGTCCGATCGCACATGGGTCGTCTCCAGACTCGGCCCGCTCGTCGGCGCCGGAGAGGGCTCCGCCGCAAGCAGGGAGGAGACGTTCACCGCTTGGCGCCGCTTCCTCGAGGCGATGGCGGCGCATCGCCCGTGCGTCCTCGTCGTCGAGGACATCCACTGGGCGGACGGTGCCCTCGTCGAGTTCCTCGAGCACCTCCTCGACTGGAGCATGCCCGTGCCGCTCTTCGTCCTCTGCACCGCGCGGCCCGAGCTCTTCGAGCGCCAGCAGAGCTGGGGTGGCGGGAGGCGCAACGCGACGACCATCTCGCTATCACCCCTCTCGACGGAGGAGTCGGGCCGCCTCCTGCAGGTCCTCCTCGACCGCACGCTCCTGCCGGCTGAGGTGCAGTCGGCGCTCCTCGAGCGAGCGGGCGGGAACCCGCTCTACGCCGAGCAGTTCGCACGGATGCTCGCCGAGAGAGGCACCATCGAGGATCTCGCCGTGCCCGAGACGGTGCACGCGCTCGTCGCTGCAAGGCTCGACACGCTCCGCCCGGAGCTCAAGACGCTCCTCCACGACGCGGCGGTGGTGGGCAGGATCTTCTGGTCGGGAGCCGTGGCCGCGGTCGGAGGACGCGAGCGGGGCGAGACCCGCCGCGAGCTGAACGAGCTGGTGCACCGCGAGTTCATCCGCCCCATCCGCGTCTCGTCGATCGAAGGCGAGGACGAGTTCGCCTTCTGGCACGCCCTCGTCCGTGACGTGGCCTACCAGCAGATCCCACGCTCACCCAGGGCCGAGAAACATCTCGCGGCTGCCGGCTGGGTCGAGCGGACCGCCGGGGAGCGTGTCGTCGATCACGCGGAGATCCTCGTCTATCACTACGGCGAGGCCGTCGACCTGACCCAGGCGGCGCGAGCTGAGCGGCCCGAGATCATGAGCGAGTTCGTCCGCTTTCTGCTGCTCGCAGGGGATCGAGCGTCGCAGCTGGAGACGTCTGCAGCCGAGGCGTACTACCGCCGGGCGCTCGACCTCTCAGGCGACGACGAGCACGCGCTCGCGACAGCCCGAGCGGGTCTCGCAGGGATCCTTGTTCATCGCGGCGACGTCGCGGAGTCCATCGAGCTGTACGAGCTGGCGATCAAAGCGTTCCGGGGGCTCGACGAGCGAGCGGCGGGGCGGACAATAAGCGAACTCGCCACTCTCGTATGGGCGCTCGGCGACGTGGTGCGAAGCGAGAACCTCGGCCTCGAGGCGATAGCGGTTCTCGAGCGGCAACCCCCCGGCCCCGAGCTCGTCGCTGCATATGGCTCAGCGGCGACCCGTTCTGGAATCGGCGGCCGCTTCGCGGACGCGACCCCACTCATCGACAAAGGACTCTCGCTTGCTGACGAGCTAGGCGTTCAGGACGTCACGCGCCTGCTTCAGGCACAGGCGAGCGTGGTCGGCTATCAGGGCGATCCGGCGTGTCTCGATCTCAACCGGGAGGCAGTCGTCCTCGGTCTGCGCCTGGGTCTCGGGCGCTCGACCGCGGTGACGATGAACAACCTCGGAGATGGGCTCGGGTACTTCGTCGGGATTCGAGAGGCCCTTGCGCAGTGGGACGAGGCCGTCGAGTTCTCGCGAGGCCGGGGCCTGAAGGGCCCCGAGATGTGGCAGCGCGGTGAGCGCTTGCGCGCCCTCTACCACCTCGGTGAGTGGGATGAGCTCCGGCGGGAGGCTGAGGAGGTAGTCGCATGGGAGCAGCGATCCGGCGGCGGGCAGCTCGAGGTGATCGCAAGGGCCAACCTGGTGCACGTGCTCGTCCACACCGGCGCCGTGGCGGACGCCGAGGCAAACGTCGACGCGCTCGTACCGCCGGCCCGTGAGAGCGGGGACCCACAGGTACTGGTACCGGGGCTCGCGACGGCCGCGCTCGTCGCCGCGGCGCTCGGAAACGACGCGCGGGCGCTCCAGCACGTCGTGGAGCTCGAGGCGTTGACCAGAGGGCACCCGACCTGGCGCGACTACTGCCTCGTGTGGCCGGCGAGGGTCGCGATCGCCGCCGGCGAGCCAGAGCTCGTCGAGGCGTTCCTCGACGACAAGGAGTACGACGCGGCCTGGAGTCGCTGCGCGCGCCTAACGGCCCGAGCGATGCTCGCTGAGGCGCGAGGGGAGCGCGGCGAAGCGTCAGCCTTGTTCCGGGAGGCGGCCGGGCGCTGGGACGAGTATGGGAGCGTCGTCGAGCGCGGCTACGCGCTTCTCGGAATCGGTCGGTGCGGCGACGCGAAGGCCTCGCGTGAAGGCGAGGTCATCTTCGCGAACCTCGGAGCGTCGCCCGTCGTCGCCCGGGCCGCGTAGTCCTACCGGGTGAGGAATCCGGTCGCGCGCGGCTCGACCCGGAGCGGGCTCTCGGGCAGGCCGGGCCGCGGCGCGAGGTTGAACTCGCGCGGCGCGACGTCGTTCGGCGTGTCGGGGTGGAAGAGGGCGGCGAGCAGTTGGATGTGCCCACGGCCCGGGCCGAGCTCCCACTGGCCCCCGCCATAGGCCCCGATTCCGTGAACCTCGCAGTAGTCGTAGGCGGCGAACAGCCGCTCGATCGAGCCGAATCGCGACGGTTTCACGTTCACCGTGCGCGGGGGCCAGAGCAGCGCCTCGATGTCCTGCACCGAGTGGATTGGCGCATCCCAAGTGACCCGGTCGCGGTGAGGCTCGAGCACCGGCGTGGTTTCGGCGGTCAGCGCCGGATCCTCGAGCCACGCCTCGGGTAGCCCTGCGGCTACTCGGCGGTACAGGGCTGCGTCGGGCGGCGTGTCGACAGTCGTGCCCTGGTAGTGACCCTTGAAGTCGATCGAGTCGACGGCGCCCGTCCCGGCGAGCTCCGCGACCAGCTCGTCCGTCCACTCGGAGTTCGCATCGAGTTTGAAGCGCAGTCCCGGGTAGAGATCGAGCCAAGAGCGGAAGCGCTCCGTCGACGGCGGCTCACCCAGGCTCATCGAGACGACGAACGTGATGGGCCGCGGCTCTCGGCCGACGGCTTCGCCGAGCGACGTTCCCGCCTGTCGAAGCGCGAGGTCGAGCGCGGCGCACTCGAATGCCCACCGTCGGTAGTCGAGGTACACGAGGCGCTCGGGCAGTGGGTCGAAGAGCGGCTGCGTCGCGAGGTGTTGCGAGAAGGTATGAAGCGTCCAGTCGCCGGTGAGCGGGAGCGTCGGGCCTCGCTCTTGCAAGCGATCATGCTCGGCTGCCTCGTACGTGACGTCCTCGCCGATCCCCTCCTCGCCTGCACCGTGCAGGTGGACGACCGTCGTCTTGCGCAAGAACTCCGGCCGCGCCTGCAGCTCGAGACCTTCGAGGGAGTAGTCGTCGATCTGGAGCGGAAGGTCGCGAACCGCGTCGTAGAGGCTCATGGCGCGGCGAACGCTACAGCTACGTCACCGGCCAGCCGTGCGTTAGCGACGATCAGCTTTCGATTCACGTCGAGAGTCCGACCATCCGAGCGCTCGTGCAGATGCGCGAGCACGAACGGAGTCACTGCCTGACCGGACACACCCTGGCGGTCCGCCTCGGCGACGGCCTCCTCAATCAGGTCCTCTACATCAAGGCTTTCCGGCGGGGGGTTCGCGAGCAGGAGACCGCAGCCACCGAGCTGCCAGTGCGCCGCCGCGGTGCGAGCCGCCGCCGCGGCGTCCTCGACTCGCTGTGGCACGGTTGGCCCGCCGGTGGCCGAGTAGAAGAGCGGCAGCGTGTCTGTGCGAAATCCGAGCACCGGGATACCGAGCGTCTCGAGGAGCTCCATCGTCGCAGGGACGTCGAGGAGCGACTTCACGCCGGAACATGCCACCAGCACAGGTGAGCCCACGAGGGCGAGCAGGTCGGCGGAGACGTCGAGCGGTGCCGGGTAGCCCCGATGCACGCCGCCGGTCCCGCCGGTGCCGAGGAAGTGGATGCCGAGGCCGCGTGCAACGACCAGCAGCCCGCCGACGGTCGTCGCCCCGATGTCGCCTGCGACGGCGCAGGCTGCGAGATCACGCGGCCCGAGCTTGCGGGCGGCGGGAGTGAAGCGGGCGAGCTCGTCCTCGGAGAGGCCGACGCGAATCCGCCCGTCGAGCACTCCGGTCGCCGCCGGCACGGCGCCTGCTGCGCGTACTGCGGCCTCGCTCTCGAGCCCGACCTCGACTCCCTTGGGCGAGGGAAACCCGTGCGCCACGAGGGTGGTCTCGAGGGCGACGACGGGCCTTCCCTCGTCGATAGCGGTGCGAACCTCGGGGGAGACGTCAACGAGCTCGTGCACCCGACAAACCTACGGCATGGCTCCGAGCCGCTGCACACAGCGGGACGCAGCTTCGAGTGCAAGCTCAGGCCCGCCGACGATGAAGCCGGCGGCCAGGGCGTCGCCCGCACCGGTCGAGTCCACCACGCGCCCGACGGGCAGCGCGGCTCGCTCGTCTCCGTCGAACGAGCAACCCTTGGCCCCGCGCTTCAGGATCCAGGTGACGTCGGGAAACGGCCCCTGGACGATCCGCTCCTCGTCCTCGTTTGCGAAGACGATGTCCGGCTCGAGTTCCAGCACGAGCTCGCGTAGGGCGTCCCCGCCCGAGTCGCGGATCGCGCTCCAGGACGCGAGATCGACGCTGACGCGAGCACCCTGGCCGCGGGCAAGCTCAGCGCCTCGCCGCGCAGCGCTCCGAACGGGCTCGCGCATGAGCGCGTACCCGGAGACGAAGAGGTGATCGCAGCCACCGAACCAGGCGGGGTCGAGGTCGTCCCGCTGAAGCCCGACCGCCGTTCCCCGATCGGCAGCCATCGACCGCGCGCCATCAGGCGAGACGAGCGAGCAGATGAGCCCGTTGGAGCCGTCGACAGGCCCGACGATGTCGACGCCGCGCTCGCGGAGACGCGCACGCGCGATCGAGCCCGCGTCGTCGTCACCGGTCCGCCCGATGAATCGGGCTGACGCACCAAGTGAGGCTGCCCAGGCAGCGACGTTCGCCGCCTGGCCGCCGGGCGCGAGCACGATCTCGGCGTCCGTGTCGCCCCCCACGGCGATCGGGCCGGCGAGTCGCACGACGACGTCGAGAGTGAGATCGCCGAGACAGCAGATCAACATCGTGAGGTGGATCGTAAGATCAGAGACGTGGAGGGCGAGAAACGTCGAGAAGGATTCCGCACGTTCGTGCTCGGAAGCGTCGTCGGTGCAACGGCTGCGCTCGCCGCGATGGGCCGTCGCCGCCGAGCGCAGCGCCGTCGCGGACGCCCGCGCGGTCTCGCGGCGTTCGAGAGCGCGCCCTGCTACCTCGAGCTGCTCGAGGAAGAGCGCGAACGGGAGCACTCCACGCCGTAGCGGGCGCTAGCCTTCTCGGCCACGTGCCGATCTACGAGTACCGCTGCCCGAACGGGCATACGTTCGAGATTTTCCAGCGGATGAGCGATCCGCCCTCCGAGGTCTGTGTCACCTGCGGCGAGGGGCCGGTGGAGAAGATCCTCTTCCCGGTCGCCGTGCACTTCAAGGGCTCGGGGTTCTACTCCACGGACTACGGCAAGGGGAAGAAGAAGCCCAAGGACAAGGACGGCGAACCGACCGCCCTGAAGGACAAGGCCGCCGACAAGCCCGCCGAGAAGACGGCGAGCGAGTCGAAGCCCAAGCCCTCTTCCGACTCGGGCAGCACTTAGCCTCTTCGCGTGCAGCCTGCGCCGTAAAGCGTCCCCTTCGGGGGTCTGACCGGCGCCGAGCGTCCGAGGAACATCGAGACGACGCCCACGTTGTCCTCCGAGCCGAGGATCACCGACTCGCCGCCGACGGTCGCCGTGTCGCCGCCGAGCCGGCAGTGGAGCGTGCGCGCCGAATCCGTCCGGAAGCGAACCCAGCCCAGCCGTGCGAGCTCTCCTGCGGAGAGGTCCGTGATGAGCGGCGCGGCCAGCGAGTCCCCGATGAAGGGCAGTCGCAGGAAGGTCCCCATGCTCGCGATCTTGTCGCCGACCGCATCTGCGACGGCCTGTTGGCGCGTCCCGCGGGTTATGTCGGTGTCGGCGGGGTTGAGTTGGTTCGTGCGGATGCGCGAGTAGACGAGCGCTCGGCGGCCGTCCATGTGCTGCGGGCCTTTCTCGAAGCGCCAGCCTTCCCACTCGGAGCACTGCGCCGGTTTCAGCGGGCAGTCGAAGGGGTTGGACAGGATCCGTCTCGGCACGTCGACGGTGATCCCACCGAGCGCGTCGATGAGCTCGCGGAAGCCGTCGAAGTCGACCACGACGACGTGGTCAATGGGGAGCCCCGTGAGCGCACGTACGGTTTCGATCGTCAGCGCAGGGCCACCGACCTGGTTGGCGGCGTTGATCTTCGACGTTCCGTAGCCAGGGATCTCGACCCGCAGATCTCGGGGAATCGAGAGATAGGAGATGCGGTGCTTTCCGGGATCCGTGCGGAGCAGGAGGAGCGAGTCCGAGCGGTTCGCATCGCCGCGGCCGGACGCGCGGCCACCATCGGTTCCGATGACGAGGATCGTCGTCGGGTCTGAGAGCAGCGACCCGTCCCGCTTCGCCAGCTGCGCCTTCGCGGCGCGGGGGAGCCGGTCGTTCGCCTTCTCGACGCCCCCCGAGAACGAGCGGTAGCCGAGAGCGCCCCAGGCCGCGACCAGGACCACCAAGCCCAACAGGGTGAGTCCGATCCAGAGGCCCCAGCGCCGTCGTCGAGGCGGCGCAGGGGGCTTGCGCGAGGGCTGAGTCGAGGGGCGCGCCTGAGTCGCGAGAGGAACCTTGCCCTTCTTGCGGCCGCCGCGATACAGCCGGTAGGGCTTGTCTCCCTCGGCCATACGGGTCGCTATGGTAGCCACGCGCCGTGGCCGCTCCCCTCGTCATCGGGCTCGACGTCGGCGGGACGAAGATCCTCTCGGGCCTCGTCGATCGTGACGGGAACGTCGTCGCGGAACACGAGGTGCACAGCCCGGGCCAGTCGGAGGGGGACGTTCTCGCGGCACTCGATGCAGCGGTCGAAGATTTCCTCGACGACCGCGTCGCGGCGATCGGGTACGGGATTCCGGCCAACCTCGAGCGCGGCACCGCGCGCATCCTGCGTGCCACGAATCTCCCGCTGGAGAACGTCGATCTCGTGAGCCGCTCGAAGGATCGCTTCGGCTTGCCTGTCGGCGTCGAGAACGACGGGAGCGTCGCCGCCCTCGCTGAGTGGAAGCGCGGGGCGGGACGCGGAGTCTCGAATCTCGTCATGCTCACGCTCGGAACGGGGGTCGGCGGAGGGATCGTCCTCGACGGTCGTCTCTTCAGAGGCTGGGCCGAACTCGGGCACATGGTCGTCCAGGAGGGCGGCCCAGTGTGCGCCTGCGGCGGCCGGGGGCATCTCGAGGTTCTCGCCTCCGGTCATGCGGGAGATCGTGCGGCCCGCGATCTGTACGGCCCGGACGCCGATGCTCACGGGTTGATCGACAAAGCGAGGACCGGAGATGCCAGGGCTCGAGCCGCGCTCGCACGAATCGGCGAGTCGCTCGGGGCCGCCGTCGGGTCGCTCGTCAACGTCTTCGATCCCGAAATCGTCGTCATCGGTGGCGGGTTCGGTGCGGCGGCGGGTGAGCTGTTGCTCGAGCCGGCCCGTGCTGCTGCTCGACGGGAGGCAATGCCGCCGGCGGATGAGACGCTGCGGGTCGTCGCCGCTGAGTTGGGCGCCGAGGCCGGCCTCGTCGGGGCCGCGCTCGTCGGGTTCGAAGCGCTCGACGGGGTTCGGTAGGTCGCTGGTGCCGCTCGCGGTCTGCGCGACTCCAATCGGGAACCTCGACGATGTGACGCTGCGCGTGCTGGCGGAGCTCCGCGAAGCGGACGTCGTCCTTTGCGAGGACACCCGGCGGACACGCATCCTTCTCGACCGGCACGGGATCGAGGCACGACTTCTCAGCTACCACCGCCACAACGAGGCTGCACGTGCGGACGAGGTGCTCAGTCGGCTCGCGCGCGGCGAGCGTGTCGCGCTCGTCTCCGACGCAGGCTTGCCCGGTGTGAACGATCCGGGCTCCCGACTGATTCGTGCGGCCGCCGAGGCGGGGCTCGGCGTAACGGTTCTTCCCGGTGCGTCGTCCGTGGAGACCGCCCTCGTCGCCAGCGGCCTCGCAGGAACCGGCTACCGCTTCGTGGGCTACCTGCCTCGCCGCGCCGGCGAGCTCGCCGAATTCGCCGGCGTGATCGCGCGCTGGCCGGAGGCCGTCGTGGCATTCGAGTCGGCGCGCCGGCTTCCAACCTCGCTCGCGGCTTTGGCGCAGGACCTGCCAGAGCGTCCGGCGGCAGTGTGCCGCGAGTTGACCAAACGGTTTGAAGAGGTCTCGCGTGGGACCTTGCAGGAGCTAGCCGCGAGGTTCGCTGAACCCCCAAAGGGCGAGATCACGATCGTGATCGGCGCGAGGACGGGAGACCCTCTTGAGGGCGATGGGTCGGACGCGGCGCTCCGGGCCGTGGCCGAGCTGGTCGCGGCCGGTACGCCCCGCCGAAAGGCCGCGGAGGTCGTCGCGGGCCTGACGGGAGCGTCCAAGAACGCCCTCTACAAGGGGTCTCTGTAACAACTTCGTCAATTGCGTTGCCCGCTCGCGGGACCGGCGCTACCGTCGAAGGCATGTTCACTCGACGGGCAACGAGATGGGCGATCGCTGGCGTCGCCTCGACCGCAGTGGCGCTCGTCGTGACACCGGTCTCCTCAGCGTGGGCATGGCCCGCCGACGGCGATGTTCTTCGCGAGTTCTCGATCTCGAGTGACAAGTACGCGGGCGGGCAGCATCGAGGTGTGGATGTCGCTCTAGGCGGCGTGAACGTGGTGCGTGCCCCAGTGAGTGGAATCGTCACGTTCGCCGGACCGGTTCCCACCAACGGCCTGACCGTGACCATCGCGACATCCGACGGCTACAAGGCGTCGCTGACCCATCTCGGGGCACTCCTCGTGAAGCGCGGCGCGATCGCCGAGGAGGGCGGGACGATTGCCGAGGCGGGGCCATCCGGAGAGCCGGAGCACGACATTGCGTACGTTCATCTCGGTGTTCGGGTCGGCGAAGACGAGACGTACGTCGATCCGCGGTCCTTGCTTCCGCCGGGAGGTGCTACGACTCCCCCGCCGGCACTGACGGAGCCGTCCGCGCCACCACCCGAGCCGGCTCCGGTGCCACCGCCGGCCGCGGCGGCTCCCCCAGTTGCGCCCCCTCCACCCGTGGCCACTCCCGAGACCGCCCCGGCAGCGCCCCCGCCTCCCGTTGTCGCGCCGTTTTTGCCTGAATTCGGTGTGGATTCGGCGAGCTCAGCCGCGGTCGACGCGGCGCGCAGCGGTGACGGCCGGCAGCCAACCGCGTTGACGAGTGAACCTGCGGTCCTTCTTTACCGCGACGTCAATTCGAGTCGACGGAAGCCGGCAGCAAAGGGCCGCGTGGCCGGCGATGTCGAGGATCGGCCCGATCTGACCGGAGGAGTGTCCCGCCCCGCACACGCCGGCGTGAGTCGCTCTACGAGACCGATCCGGCTCGGGTCCCACCTCGCAGTGCGTGGTCGCCCGATTGCGCCGACGCCGGCGGTCTCTCGCCGGGCTGAGTTCGCTGCGGTCGAGGCTGCAGTCCACTCGGGTGGCGATGACGCGGCGCTGCGCTGGTGGCTGGCCGCGTCGCTTACTCTTCTTCTGACGAGCGTGCTGGGCGCCGGCGGTCTGCGCGCGCGACTGAGGGCCAGAAACCCGCTGCCTATGATTGACCGCGATGGCGTACTACGTGACGACCCCGATCTACTACGTGAACTCGACGCCGCACATCGGGCATGCGTACACGACGATCGCGGCCGACATCTTGGCCCGCCACTTTCGGCAGCGCGGCGAGGACACGTTCTTCCTCACGGGCGTGGACGAGCATGCGTCGAAGGTGGCTCGGGTGGCGGCCGACCAAGGACTCGCACCCATGGAGTACGCGGACAAGATCGTGGGCGCCTGGCGGGAGCTGCCGCAGCGACTCAACGCGACGAATGACTTC
>JAOUHF010000065.1 GCA_029865325.1 Thermoleophilia bacterium | reverse complement strand
TACGGCACCTATTACGTGCTCGAAGCCGACCGTGGGATCGTGGCGTGTGGAGGCTGGAGCCGTCGAGGCAAGCTCTACACCGGGAGCGGTGACGCGGACGACGACGCGCGCATGATCGATCCTGCGACAGAGCCGGCTCGCGTCCGTGCGATGTTCGTGCGCGACGACTGGTCACGCCGCGGTCTCGGTCGACGAATCCTCGAGGCATGCGAGGTGGCCGCGCGGCAGGAGGGATTCAGCGAGCTCGCGCTCATGTCGACGATGCCGGGCCTCCCGCTCTACCTCTCATACGGATTCGAACGGCTCGACGACGTCGCCATCCCGCTCCCCGACGGACTCTCGGTGGCGGGCGCCACGATGAGCAAGCCGATCGACGGCTGACCGGGCTCACCAGCCCGACGTGCCGGGCTCGCCCTTGAACGGCCCGACGATGTCAGACGTGATCCAGCCCCCGTAGAAGCCTCCTGGTTGGGGCTCGACGCGCTCCTCGTCGACCCAGCATGCATCCATCGCGGCCGGGTAGAAGGCCACTGCGTCGCGGATGACCTCGAAGCCGCGAGTCGGCTCGTGGTACGTCCAGGCGCAACGCTCGACGCGCTTGCCGCCGGCGGCAACGTCGTAGTAGGAGGCCAGGCCCTTCCACTCGCAGAACGTCGTTCGGTCTCCGGGTTCGTCGAGCACGCCTGGGACGACGTCCTCGAGCGGCACGTAGTAGACGGGCGGATGGCTCGTCTCGAGCACACGATGGGCGCGGCGCGTGTCGACGATCGTCTCCCCGCTGAACTCGACTCGAATCCGGCGGTCGCTCGCCTCGACCCGTGGCGGACGTGGATAGTCCCAGACGGACTCGGCCATGAGCCCATGGTGCCTGCAGCCGGCGCCGACACGCGCAACCCGCACTTCTCCGCACACGAGTGGTGATGCATTACCGATGCCGTCCCTGGGCTCAGGAGCGATGCTCGCCGCGCCCGCACCGATGGAGGTGAACCGATGGAAGGACGATCGACGTATCCCGTTCGACTCGAGGGTCGGCTCGACACCGAGCTGAGCCGCTGGCTGTGGCTGGTGAAGTGGCTGCTGGCGATCCCCCATTACATCGTGCTGGCATTCCTCTGGATCGCCTTCTTCGTCCTGACCGTCGTCGCCTTCTTCGCCATCCTCTTCACCGGTCGCTATCCACGGGGCATCTTCGAGTTCAACGTCGGGGTGCTCCGCTGGACGTGGCGGGTGGCCTTTTACTCGTACGCGGCTCTCGGCACCGATCGGTATCCGCCGTTCACGCTCGGCGAGGAGCCGGACTATCCCGCGACGCTCGCCATCGCGTATCCGGAGAAGCTCTCTCGCGGCCTCGTACTGGTGAAGTGGTGGCTCCTCGCCATCCCCCAGTACGTCGTCGTCGGGATCCTGGTCGGTGGCGGCGCCTTCGCTGCTTCCCAGGGGAACGACTGGGCGTGGGGCTACGGCGGAGGGCTGATCGGCCTCCTCGTCCTCATTGTCGGGGTTGCGCTGCTCTTTACGACGAAGTACCCCCGTGGACTCTTCGACTTCGTGCTCGGACTCGACCGCTGGGTGGTCAGGGTCGGCGCCTATGCGGGACTCATGACCGACGCGTACCCGCCGTTCCGCCTCGATCAAGGTGGGGACGAGCCGGAGGAAGCCTCATCGGGCGCCCCACTGGCCTCGGACCTCGCTGCCGAGACGCCCATCGTGGAGCGACGGCACGGGCGAGCTGGACGGGTGGCGCTGTTCGTCACCGGAGCGATCGCAGCGCTACTCGCGTTCGCGATGTTCGTCGGCGGCTGCGCGATCGTCGCGATCGATCAGACCCAGCGCGATGACGACGGCTTCCTCATGTCCCCGAACGAGGACTTCTCGACGTCGACCTACGCGATTTCCTCGGAGAGCGCCGATGTCGACCTCGAAGGTGCGGAGTGGGCAGTGAAAGGCTTCCTCGGGACGGTTCGCATCCGCAAGGAGAGCGAGCGCCCGGTATTCGTGGGCATCGCGAGCGCAGCGAACGCAGCCCGCTATCTCCTTGGAGTCGAACACGATGTCGTCACCGACCTCGACGGCGGACCCCAGTACTCGGCACGACCTGGGGCAGCACCCGCTGCCCAGCCCGGACAGGAGACGTTCTGGGTCGCCTCGATGAGTGGGGCCGGTGAGCAGGCGCTCGACTGGGAACCGGAAGACGGCAACTGGACCGTGGTCGCGATGAACGAGGACGCCACGCGCGGGGTTGCCGCCGAACTGAGCATCGGAGCCGAGCTCGACTCGGTGATCTGGATCGGAGTCGGTCTGCTCCTCGCTGGCGGGCTGTTCGCTGCCCTGGCCGCTGTCCTCGTGACCTCGGGCGCGCATCGCGGCCGCCGATAAGAGGCCGGCTTGGCTCCTGGCGGCTCGAGGACGCGGTGATCCGGGCGCCGAGCGCATGGCCCGCGGAGTACTCGGCGCTAACCCTTCGTAGCGTCGGCGACGAACGTGGCGATCGCCTCCGTGAACTCCCGCCTGCTCGCTTCCCAGGCGTAGAACATGTGCCCGCCCCCGAAGTGCTGCACGATGAGACGATCCGCCATCTGCGGGTCGAGCCGCATCAGGTTCCGTAGGCGGTCGCTCGTGTAGTACGGGGTGATGAGGTCGTACTGCCCGTGCGTGATGAACGCCTTCATGTGTGGGTTCAGGGACATGCCGTAGCGGAAGTCGTCCGTCGCGCCGGGCGGCGGGGCGAACGCGTGGTGCTCGGCGTCGTTCTTCCAGGCGAGATTGACCTCGTAGGAGAGCAGCGTGTACTCGCGGTCCGTCTCGACGCCGATCTCCGAGCGGAGCATCCGGTTAACCGCCATGGTGTACGCGGGGCTAATACCCGAAAGCGTCGGATCGGGCCACGTGAACCCATCACGGTCGGGGAACGGGTCGGTCGCCGTAATCGTCGTGTCGTAGAGGCCGAGCACCTTGCGCTGGTCGCGCAGGAGCTCCCGCGCGAAGGTGATGAACGCGACGCGACCTTCAGCGCGAAGGACGATGTCGAGCGGGAGGCCAAGAATGTCGGCCAGCCGGGAGTGAATCCGGTCGCGCTCCCTGACCGGCATGGACGCGCCGCGGGTGAGGAACGAGGCGTAGTCGCCCGTCGCGAACTCCTCCGACTGGCGAAGAACCCGTTCGAGGGCGGTTCCCTTCCTGAAGGCGCGCGAGCGGCGGTGATGCACCGCGGCGGCGGCCATCGTGGGCACGCGATCGATCCAGCCGAGGACGTCGTAGTCCGTGGGCGCGAGGCCGGTGATCTCGAGAGCCGGCGAGATGAGGATCGCGCCGTTCAGACCGATGCCCGCGGTCTCCTGGAGCATGCGCACAAGCCGCCCGACGCGGTAGCCGCCGTAGCTCTCGCCGGCGATGAAGACGGGCGAACCCCAGCGGCCGTGATCCGAGAGCCAGCGGCCCATGAACTCGCAGAGCGACTCGAGGTCGCGCTTGTAGCCGAAGTACTCCTTCGGATCATGCGTGTCCTCCGGCTTCGCGTCCTTGGCCTCGTCCTTCTTATCGGGCTCGATGATGCGGCTGAAGCCGGTCCCGACGGGGTCGACGAACACGAGGTCGCTGAACGCGAGCCAGGACGACTCGTTCTGGACGAGACGCGAGGGCATCTGCGGCAACGAGCCGTCGGGTGGGAAGTCGACCCTTTGCGGACCGACGGCGCCCATGTGGAGATACGCGGAGGAGGCACCCGGGCCGCCGTTGAAGACGAACGTGACCGGTCGGTTCTCGTCGCCACCGGCGGCGACGTAGGACACGGAGAAGATCTCCGCCGCCGGCTTCTCCTTCTTGCGTAGCACCAGCCACTTGGCGCTCGCGGTGTAGTCGATCGGCGCCGCTCCGCCCGTCCAGGTCGCCGTGATCTCCGCGCCTGCGGGCGGCTCGTGGTCGGCCTTGGATTCGGTCTTCTCTTCGTCGCTCATGAATCGGCACGCTACCCGAGCGCTCGACCGGGCAGTTTCCCGCAGCTCGACCCAGGACTCTCCCCGATGGCGCCTCGTCAGGGTCCGGCATCATGAGATCGACCCGAGGACGCGTGGAGGTGGGGATGTCACACGCGGAGACGCACACGGCTCGCAAGGTGACGCGAGCGCACACGGGCACTGTTGGCCCGCCCGAGCAACCCGGATCCGTAGGGCGTGGGACACGAGTCCGCCTCATACGGCCATCGCTGGAGAGCCTGCGGTACGGATTCGGCCGCGAGGCCGTCCTCATCGCCGGAGCGATGGTCGCGTACTTCGCCATCCGGAACCAGACGGTCGGAGGAGAGGCACAAGCGTCTGCAAACGCCGAGCGCATCGTCGACCTCGAGCAGTCGCTCCACGTCGCCTGGGAGGACGCTGTCCAGAACGCGGTTCTCGGAAGCGAGCTCCTCGTGACGCTCACGAACTGGGTCTACATCTGGGGCCACTGGCCCGTGATCCTCACGGCCGCAACAGTCCTCTACCTGTATCGCCGTGAGCGCTACTACCTCCTCCGCAACGCGCTCTTCGTCTCAGGTGGGATCGGCTTCGTGTTCTTCGCGTTGCTCCCGGTCGCACCACCGAGACTGCTCGATCTCGGGCTCGTCGACACGGTGACGAGCGAGTCGAGCTCTTATCGCGCCCTGCAGCCGCCAGGGCTCACGAACCAGTACGCAGCGTTTCCGAGCCTGCACGTGGGGTGGAACTTGGTTGTCGGAATCGTCCTGCTCTTAGCGACGGCGCACCTGGCCGTTCGGTTGTTCGCCGTCGCCATGCCTCTCGCGATGGGCTTCGCAGTCATCGCGACGGCCAACCACTTCGTCCTCGATGTCGTTGGCGGCGCCGTCGTCGTGTCGGTCGGTCTCGCGGTCGCCCTCGCGATCGGGAGTCGCGGGGCCACGGCTACACTCAATCGAGTTGAATCGGCAGCCCGCCCCGTGGACGAAGGCAGGCGGGCGTAGCCCGTTCCTCGTTGCGCATCGCGCTGGCAACTATCTCGCTGACCTGAAGGCCGCCGAGCAGCTCGGGGTTGGTCAGATCGAGGCCGACGTTCGACTTCACCGCGGGAAGCTCGAGGTGCGTCACCTGAAGACGATCGGCCCACTTCCCATTCTCTGGGATCGCTGGAAGCTCGCAGCCCCGTGGCATCCCCGTCTGCAGCTGCACGAACTGCTTTCTGCGCTTGCACCCGAAACCGATCTCCTGCTCGACTTGAAAGGCCCGAGGAAGGAGCTCGGGACACGCGTGCTCGACGCGATACGGCCGTACCTGGGCGAGCGCGACTTCACCGTCTGCGCCCGCAGCTGGCGAGTGCTCGAGACGTTCGCCGGACTCTCGGTTCGCCGCGTCCACTCCGTCGGGAGCGCGCGCCAGTTGCGGCGACTCCAGCTTCGGTTTGCCGGAGAGCGACTCGACGGGATCTCGATCCACGAGCGTCTTCTCGACCGCGATAGCGTCGCCTCCCTGCGCGTGATCGCAGACGTCATCATGACTTGGCCTGTGAACGTGCCCGAGCGTGCGCGCGAGTTGGTCCGGCTCGGGGTCGACGGCCTCATTACGGATGACGTCGCCGGGCTGGTGCACGCGGGCGTGCTCGAGGCAACGGCCTGACGCTTATCGCGGGACTGGGCGGTCAAATGGCCGCAGCGGCCGAGCGTGTCCAGGAGCTCGACGGCCGTTTTCTCGCCATCGCACTGGTCCTCCAGCTCGCCATGCTCGGCTTCCGCGCGCTGGCCTGGCGGGGCGTCTTGGCAGCCGCTTACCCCGACACGAGGATCCCGGTCTTCTCGGTCGGGTGCGCGTACGCAGCCGGCGTCGCCCTGAACGCGTATCTCCCGGCGCGAGGGGGAGAGGGTGCCAAGGTGGCGCTCGCCCGCGCGCAGATCCCCGGATCGAGCGTGGCCACCGTCGCAGCCTCGCTCTCCGTCGTGCTCGCGTTGGACGCTGTGCTTGGAGTGTCACTGATCGCAGCCCTCTGGGGAATGGGCCTGGTACCCGCACTGCCCGCTGTCCCCTCGCTCGGGAACCTTCCGCTTGTCGTAGGGATTGCGGCTGTCTCGGCGATCGCTGCCGCACTGGCCGCGCTTCGCTTCGCGGGGGCACTTCGACGAGTGCTCACATCAGCCGCTAGGGGGCTCGCGATCCTTCGCACCCCGTGGGTATATGCGAGCACAGTCCTCCCGTTTCAGCTGCTCGCATGGGGATGCAGGATCGGAGTCGTCTACCTCGTATTGCATGCGTTCCGTATTGATGCTGACCTGACGTCTGCAGCGCTCGTAGTGGTGCTGGGCGGTGTCTCGACCGCGATTCCGGTGCCCGGTGGAGCGGGCTCGCAGCAAGTCCTCGCGGTATACGCGCTTCAGGGCGTGATCTCGACTGCCGGCGCCGTCTCGTTCTCGCTGGGGATGCAAGCCGGGGTTACGGTGGTCAATACGCTCGTCGGGATGACTGCGGTCATGCTGCTGTTCCGAACGCTGCGGCCCATCGCTGCCATGCGCACGGCAACAGCGAGGTCGGCACGCTGACTTCCTGATCGTGGAGATCGGGATCTACACATTCGCCGAGCTACGCGGCGACCGGTCCAGCGGGAAGCCGATCAGCCCGGAACGGCGATTGCGCGACCTGCTCGAGGAGATCGAGCTTGCAGATCAGGTCGGCCTCGACGTCTTCGGCATCGGCGAGCATCACCGCCCCGACTTCGCGGTCTCAACACCCGCGATCGTCCTCGCGGCAGCCGCAGTGAGAACGAAGCGGATTCGCCTCACCAGCGCCGTGACCGTGCTGAGCTCCGACGACCCGGTACGCGTATTCCAAGAGTTCTCGACGGTGGATCTTCTGTCCGGCGGCCGAGCCGAGATCATGGTCGGGCGAGGCTCGTTCATCGAGTCCTTCCCGCTTTTCGGCTACGACCTGCGCGAGTACGACGAGCTGTTCGCCGAGAAGCTGGGTCTACTGCTGGAGCTTCGCGATCGGGAGAACGTCACCTGGGCGGGACGACACCGAGCGGCACTCGACGGTCAGGGCGTTTACCCACGACCCGTCCAGCATCCGCTCCCGATCTGGGTCGCAGTGGGCGGGACTCCCGCTTCGGCAGTGCGGGCTGGCATGCTCGGGCTCCCGATGGCCCTCGCGATCATCGGCGGACAGCCCGAGCGCTTTGCGCCGTTCGTTGATCTTCACAGGCGCGCCGCGCTCGAGGCAGGGCATGAACCGCCTCCGCCGCTCAGCATCAACTCCCACGCGTACATCGCGGACAGCTCCGAACAGGCTGCCGACGAGTTCTTCCCCCCGTACACGGCGATGATGAACGCCATCGGGAGGGAGCGCGGATGGGCTCCAGTCGGCCGCCCGGAGTTCGACGAGCTCCGCGCTCCCCGGGGAGCGCTCCTGGTGGGAAGCCCGCAGGAGGTGATCGAGAAGATCCTCTTCCAGCACGAGATCTTCGGACACCAGCGGTTCCTTGCCCAGATCACCGTCGGGACGCTTCCCCACGATCGCGCGCTGCATGCCATCGAGCTCCTCGGCATGATCGTCGCTCCGGCCGTCCGGGAGGAAGTCGCGCGACGCATGCGGGAACAGAGGGTTGCCGTAGGGTGAGACGACTCGACAGAATGCAGGAGATCCCATGTCTCAGGTAATCGACTCGCTCGACGATGCACGCGCTGCAGGCGCGCGCCAGGCGTGGCGCGACGCGTACGCGGGGTACGGGAACGTCGATCCGAAGGAGCTGACGCCTTCCGATCTGGAGACCTATGCGGAGGCGGCCTGGTGGAGCGGCAAGCTCGACGAGGCGATCGGGCTCCGTGAACGAGCACACACCGTTTTCAACGCTACGGGCGACAAGCACGGCGCCGCGCGGATGGCGCTTGCGCTCGCCTGGGACTACGAGGGCCGCGGGGCGTTCGCGGTTTCCTATGGCTGGCTTGCCACTGCCCGGCGCTTGCTCGAGACCCTGCCCGAATCCCCCGAGTACAGCCGGCTGCTCCTCACGGACGCAATGATGGCGATGTACGCAGAGGGGGATCTCGAGCGGGCGGAGAGTCTCTTCGAGAGCGCATTCGCGCTCGCGCAACGTGTCGGCGACCCGGACGTGCAGATACTGGCTCTCTCCGGGAAGGGGCGCGCGTACATCAAGGCTGGGCGAATCGAAGAGGGGCTGGCTCTTCTCGACGAGGCAACGGCTTCCGCAAGCTCCGGCGGCGCGAAATCTCATGCGACCGGTCTCGTCTACTGCCTCACGATCAGCTCGTGCCGTGATCTCGGCGACTTTCGGCGGGCGGCCGAGTGGACGGAAGCGGCGAACCGGTGGTGCGACCAGCTCGACGTCGCGGGTTTTCCGGGAGCGTGCCGGATCCACCGCGCGGAAGTGCTCCGACTCCGCGGCGACTGGCCTGCCGCTGAGGTGCAGGCGCAAGCGGCCTGCGAGGAGCTCCATGACTTCGACCGCAGCATCACGGCTGACGGGCACTACGAGATCGGCGAGATTCGACGCCAGCGGGGCGACTTCGAGGGTGCCGAGGCGGCGTACCGAACGGCAAACGAGCACGGACGCGACCCGCAGCCGGGCCTCGCGCTGCTTCGCCTCGCCGAGGGTAAGGTCGACGCAGCCGTCGCGGGCATCTCGCGGACGCTCGAGGACGTCCAGGATCCCCTCATCCGCCTTCGGCGTCTTCCGGCGCAGGTCGAGATCGCCATCGCGGCCGGCGACCTCAGGACTGCCCGGGGAGCCCTCGACGAGCTCGAGCGCATCGTCGACTCGTACAAGATCGCCGAGCGGCGTGCGGTCGCCTTCGACGCGACGATTGATCACGCCTCCGGACAGATCAAGCTGGCCGAGAAGGACTGGAACGGCGCTGCAGCATCCCTGCAGCACGCGAAAGACGGGTGGCAGAGCGTCGGCGCGCCCTACGAGACGGCTCGGGCACGAATGCTGCTCGGGATCGCGTACCGCCGCTCTGGCGACGAGCACGGCGGAACCGTGGAGATCGAAGGTGCGCTTGCAGGCTTCGAGCGGTTGGGCGCGCGGCTCGACGAGGAACGCGCGAAGGAGCTCCTCGGCAAGCTCGAAGCCCGTCGCACGTTCCTGTTCACGGACATCGTCGACTCCACGAAGCTGCTCGACACACTCGGCGACGAGAAATGGAAGAGGCTGCTCGCCCGCCATGACGAGCTCGTCCGCGAGCGGATCGTCGAGACGGGCGGCGAGGTCGTCAAGAAGACCGGCGACGGCTTCTTCGCCTCCTTCGACAATCCGAAGGCGGCGATCGACGCAGCGATCGCGATCCAGCGGGGGCTCGCAGCCGAGATCGTCGCACCCGACGTCAGGATCGGCGCTCACTCGGGTGGCGCGTTTCGCTCGGGGACGGACGCAACCGACTACGGAGGCCAGGGTGTGCACGTCGCCGCGCGTATCGGTGCTGCAGCGGGCGCGGCGGAAATCCTCGTCAGTCGCGAAACGCTCGATGGTGTAGCGACATCGTTCCGGCTCTCAGAACCTCGGTCCGAGGTCCTGAAGGGCTTCGAGGAGCCGATCGAGGTCGTCTCGGTCGACTGGCGCTGAGGGTCCATCGGCACGTGCTCGGTACACTGAGCTGACACAGGACGAATACCGAAGGCGCCGCCCGCGCCCTCCCTATCCGTTCAAGGCAGGAGGAGCGATCATGGGCCGCACGGTTCTAGCAAGGGGATTTCGGTTCGAGAGGGTCTGGCGTGGTGAATGACACGGTCCTCGCCGAAGACGGGATCGTCCACCAGACGTCCCGACGGAAGGCGAACGAGAAGAAAGCCTCGGGATCCAGTCCCGCGACTGATCCGCAGGGTCTCGTCGAGTTCGCCTGCGAGTGCAACAAGGTCGACTGCGAGAAGTCGGTGCGCGTGCCGCTGTACGTCTATCGCCGCATGGTCGAAGCTGGAGACCAGTACCTCCTGCAAGCCGGGCACCATGCCTTCGCGACCTACCGCACGATAGTGACGATCGGCCTGATGAGAATCGAAGAGCGCGCCTAGCGCGCGGGCCCGTTACTCCGCGTCAGAGACTGGTTCGGCATCGGTCGAAACCGGCACCGCGCCACCCATCGGATCGGGCGGGCCGCCGTCGACGTAGCGTGCGTTCAGATCTGGAGCGAGCTCAGCAGCACTCTCGTCCGCCATCGGCTCGCCGCTCTCGGCAGCCAGCTTCTTCGCCTGCTTCTTTTCAAGCTTGCGCTGGCGCTTCTCCTTGACCGTGCGCTCACGCGCCACCTTCGCCATCGTCTGTTGTCTCTTCGAGGCCATTTCCGTTCCTCTCTGGGGCTCACGCGCAAGCCGAACGCCAAACCGACCATCTCAGCTTAGCCTGCGCCCCAGCCTGCCGGAGCGTCAGCTGCAGGCAGTAGTAGAGCGCCTGAGCGTGCGGAGCGCTCCCCGACACAGACCGCGGGCTACGCGTCGCTGGTAGGCAACGGTGCCGAGCAGCCGGTCCTCCTTGGGATTGGTCATGAATCCCATCTCGACGAGGATCACGGGCACATCGGACCAGTTGAAGCCCGTAAAGTCGGCTCGCTCCTGGAGCCCGCGGTCAGGAAAGGCGAGAGCACCAACGAGCTCCGCTTGCACGATCCGGGCTGCTCGCCTACTCGCGACATAGACATCGTCGGTCCAACCGCGACGTCGAGCCGGGTAGAGCGTGTGTGTTCCGCGCGCGCTCGGATCTGTCGACCCGTCGGCATGGATGCGGAGGAACAAGGCCGCCCCTGCTTCGTTCGCAATCCGAGCGCGGGCGACATTGCCGATGCTCTTATGTGCTGTCTTCGTCCGGGTCATCACGACGCGGATACCAGCGGCCTCGAGCAGCGGCCGCAGGCGAAGGGCGACGCGAAGGTTCAACTCCGCCTCTGCGAGCCCAGTGATGACGCCTCGCGTGCCACCGCCGTCGGAGATCTTCCGAGTCGTGGCGCCCGGGCCGATCGGCTCGGTCGCCGCGTTCGCGCGTAAGTCGTGACCTGGGTCGATGACGACCACGGGCTCCTTCGCGGCACTCGCCGGAAGCGCAAGAAGTGCGCCTACGAAGACGGCGCTGAGGACGAGCACGGGTCGCATTCTGCCGGGACATCCACCGAGGTGCTGAAGGAGGACGGCGCCTGGAAGATCCAGCACGGCCACTTCTGGATCGGAGTCCCGGACGACGTGGCATTCGAGAACGCCGCGGGCCGGAGCACGTCGACGCCGTCACATTGACGCTCGTCGAGCGTGCCGGAATACGACAGACGCGAGGGCGTTCTGCTGTCCTGTGGAACTGCTGTCCGTCAACGTCGGGACGCCTCGCGAGGTCGTTTGGAAGGGCCGACCCGTTCGAACCTCGATCTTCAAGCAGGCCGTCGAGGCGCCCGTCGCAGTTCGCCGTCTGAACCTCGACGGTGACGAGCAGTCGGACCTGGCGGTTCACGGCGGCCCCAACAAGGCGGTCTACGCATACCAGGCCGAGCACTACGACTTCTGGCGCGGCGAGCTCCCCGCGGCCGAGCTTGGGTGGGGTTCGTTCGGCGAGAACCTGACGGTCTCTGGGTTACCGGCCGAGGACGCGATCTGCGTCGGCGATCGGATTCGGGCAGGCTCCGCCCTCTTCATGGTCAGTCAGCCCCGTCTTCCTTGCTTCAAGCTCTCGGTCGTCGAGGAGGGCGTGGTGGCCGCCGGGGATGAGATTGAGATCGTCTCGCGCGATTCGGGTCGCGTCAGCGTGGCCGACATCACCCGGCTCTACGCTCACGATCGAGCCGACCTCGAGACGATGCGCCGCGCCGCCGAGCTCGAAGGGCTGCCGGAGGAGTGGCGCCACTGGTTACGCGAGCGGATCGCCGGCGCCAAAGGCGCCTCAGCTCGCGATGCGGGCGAGTCGCCGCAGTTCGGCTAGCGGGCCCAGCTTCGCAGCCGGCCTCGTATCAGAGGAGCGAAGCTCGAGCGCGAAGCGATACCGCCTCCTGGGGCTGTAGATCGGGCACGACTCCTGCCGACAGGGCGTCATGGAGAGCTTGCGAACGCGCTTGCCCCGCGCATCGAAGAAGGCGATCGTGAGCGGAACGAGCGTGTTCTTCATCCAGAAGCCGCCCGTCGTATCGTTCGGAAAGACGAAGAGCATCCCGTCGGCGGGAGCCGGGCGGCGGTTCATGAGGCCCACGGCCCGGCGCGCCGAGGTAAGGGCCAGCTCAGGCCGAAACGGCCGGCCGTCGAGTTTCAACGGTGTTGCTGACGAACTCCCGGTGCTCGCTGCCGTGACGATGCCGCCGGCGACTGCTGCGGCGATGAGAGCGGCCAACGACTTCGAGCGCGGCGAGGTCATGACGAGACGATAGGCAAACACTGTGTGCCAGCCGTGTGCCAATTCGGCTCCGCGACCTGACTCCGGGCCGCGCAGCTACTCCGTCACCGTTACAGCAACGCGCTGAACTGCGTTGTTCATGTAGCCACCGACGTTCCAAGGCGCCTCGAGCGGCTGCACGTTGCCGGCGCCGTCTCGGGCGCGGCAGCACAGCTCGTGGTCGCCCGGGTCGGCGTCCCAGGTGAAGCGCCACGCGCGCCACGCCCAGCGTCCGAGTGCATCGTCGTCGAGCTCCGCCTCCTGCCACGTCTTCCCGCCGTCGGTCGACACGTCGACACCGGCGATCTCGGACTCCCCCGCCCAGGCGCGGCCACGGAGCTCGCACAGCCCGGCGGGAACGACGCGCGAGCGGCTCATGAACTCAGGGATGCCGGGCGGAACCATCAGCGAGCGCGGTGCCATCCGCGTGATCGGCTCGCCGAGCTCGTCCTCGTGCTGCCTCGTTCGGTAGCTGTGCCGCATCTGGTAGCCGTCGAACGGCTCACTCAAGAGGGTGATGCTCGAGAGCCACTTCACGCTCGTCATCCCGTACCACCCCGGAACGACCAACCGAAGGGGATACCCGTGCTGCGGAGGCAGCGGGACGCCGTTGACCGCGTACGCCAGGATCGCGTCACCCGCCAGGATCTCGGAGAGCGGAAGACTGCGCGCATATGCCTGCTCCTCCCCACCCTCGACCCCTCGGTCGAGCCCGGTGAAGAGCACCTCGACTGCATCCCCCCGAATGCCTACGTCTTCGAGCAGCCCAGCGACAGGCGTCCCGCGCCAGCGCGCCGTCCCGACCGCTTCGAGCAGCCACGGCTGGCTGACCACGTGAGGCTCGACATGAACGCGCCCGTTCCCTGCGCACTCCATCGTGACCGCCACCTCGACCGAGGGTCGGGTCCGGATCTCATCCAGTGACAGCGACTGCGACCGCTCGACGAGCCCGCCGATCTCCAACCGCCAGCTGTGGACCGAGACGTCGGGGATGTCGTAGTGGGTCAGGAGGTAGTGGAGCCCGATCGGCGTGACGTCCCAGCGAAGCGCCTCGAGCGGCATCCCGTGGTTGCGCGCCGCGAGCTGAAGCTCCTCCACGCTGATGGCATCACCCACGGAGCGAAGCCTAAAGGTCTCGAGGGCGATCTGATTCGATGGTATTCGTGAACCGCACAAACCGCATCGTGACGGTGCCGTTCGCTCTCACGTTCGCGGCGTCGTTTTTCGTCTTCCTTTCGATTGGGATGCTGCTGCCCGTGCTTCCGCTCTACGCGCGTGGGCCGCTCGACGTCGGGGACGTGGGCGTGGGCCTTGCCGTCGGAATGTCGAGCCCGATGGCCCTCGTAGCGCAGCCGTTCGCCGGCCGACTCGGCGACCGTCGCGGACGGCGACTGCTCGTCGTCTCGGGATCGTTCGCGATGGCAATCGCAATTGCCGGGTACGTCGTCACGGAGACACTCGCGGCATTGATCGCCCTCCGCATGGTGACCGGAGTCGGAGAGGCTCTCGTCTTCGTCGGGACCGGGACCATCGTCGCCGACCTGGCGCCGGTCGACCGACGAGGAGAGGCTCTCAGCATCTACACGATCGGCTTCTGGACAGGTCTCGCACTCGGTCCGGTCGCGGGAGAGGCCCTCCTCGGCAGCGATCGCTTCGACCTCGTATGGCTCGTCGCCGCTGGCAGCGCAACGGTCGCGGGGCTCGTGGCTCTCTTCCTGCCCGAGACGCGTCCCGATACCGACGAGCCCTCGTCCGGCAAGCTGCTCCATCCCGCCGCGCTTCGCCCGGGCCTCGTCCTCGTCTCAGCCGTGCTCGGATTCGCGGGCTACTACACGTTCCTCGCGCTGTATGCGCGTGAGCTCGGACTGGATGGAGTCGGCTCCCTCTTCCTTCTTCTGGCTGTGATCATCGTCGGGATCCGCATCGTCGGTCGCCGGATCCCGGATCGGCTCGGACCGAAGCGCGCGTCCAGCCTCGCGCTCGTACTGCTCTCAACGGGCCTCGTCGTGATCGGCCTCTGGAGCACCCAGGTGGGGCTCGTTGCCGGGACCATCGTGTTCGCCGTCGGTCAAGCGCTGGCCTTCCCGTCGCTGATGATGCTCGCTGTCACGGGCGCTCCACCTGCCGACCGAAGCTCTGTAGTCGGCACGTTCACGGCCTTTGCCGATGTCGGCTTCGCGGTCGGCGCGATCAGTCTTGGAGTCGTTGCAGACGCTGCCGGCTACGACGGAGTCTTCCTCGCAGCCGCCGCAGCCTCGCTCGCAGGCCTCCTCGTGCTTGCGCGGATGCCGAGCCACGTTTGCGTGCGCAGCTCCGGCGCATCGTAGGATCAACCGGATGGAGGAGCGCGAACTCGGGCGCAGCGGCATCGCGGTGTCGCGCATCGTCCTCGGCTGCGGGAATTTCGGCGGCGTCGGATCCTCTCCCGCGTTCTTCGGCCAGGGGATTCCGCGCGACGAGGCGTTCCGGATCATGGACACCGCCTGGGAGCTCGGGCTCACGACGTTCGACACCGCCGACGCCTACGGGGGCGGGCGTAGCGAGACGTGGATCGGCGAATGGCTCGCCTCCAAGGATTCCGCTGTGCGAGACGAGATCACGATCGAGACCAAGACGCTCAACCCCATGGATACGGGACAGGATCGCGGTCTATCCCGGGCCCGCATCCGACGGCAGATCGAGACGAGCCTGCAGCGACTCGGCGCCGAGCGCGTCGCCCTGTATATGGCGCATGCGCCCGACGACGACACACCGATGGAGGAGACGTTGCGTGCCTTCGACGAGCTCGTTCGCGCCGGCAAGGTCGGCGCCGTTGGGGCTTCCAACTTCGACGCCGAGCAACTCGCCGAGGCGGTCGAGATCTCGGAGCTCGAAGGTCTTACCCGCTACGAATGGATCCAGAATTCGTTCTCCCTCCTGGATCGGGCCGATGTCGAGACGGTCTTCCCCGTCTGTC
>JAOUHF010000151.1 GCA_029865325.1 Thermoleophilia bacterium | reverse complement strand
GGACGACCAACGCGAGCATCATCAGCAGGCCGACGAACCAGAAGACGGGATGCAGCGCGCCCGCCGCGCGTCCGCCGTCGAGCGGGACGATCGGGATCAGGTTGAAGAGGTTCAGAAAGAAGCCGATGAACGCGAGTCCGACGAGAAGCTCGGAGCCGGTCGCCTCGCCGGCGATCCAGCACGCGGCGGCTCCGACGGACCCGAGAATCGGCCCAGCAAGCGCCACACGCGCTTCCTTCCAGGCGTCGTCGGGGAGCTGCTTCATGCCGATCACGGCCCCGAGGAACGGGATGAAGAGGGGCGCGCTCGCCGGGATGCCCTGTCGACGCAGCTCGAGCACGTGCCCGAGCTCGTGGACGAAGATCAAGAGGACGAAGCCGATCGCAAACGGCAGCCCCCAGAACCAGGCGTAGGCGGCAACGGAGACGAACATCGAGGCCCCGGTCGTGACGACCTTCAGCTTGAGCAGAAGCCCGCCGAACTTCACAATCAGGAAGCCGAAACCGATGACCGGCGCCGCGAGCTTCCGTAGGAGGTCGCGGAAGCCCGATCGTGGCTGCACCGGCTCGTAGCCGCGTCCGCCGTCAGTCGAAGCCTCCACATTCGGGAAGCTCGGCGCCTCAGGCGCCTCAGTAGGCGCGAAGCGCGGGTCAGGCTCGCGATCTACGACCCCTGGCCGATCCATTCCTCACCACCCACATACGTCTCCTTCTTCCAGAGCGGGACGGACACCTTCAACTCGTCGATCGCTTCTTGGCATGCCGCCAGCGCCGCAGCACGATGCGGGGCCGAGACGGCGATCACGACGCTCATCTCTCCGATATCGACACGCCCGACCCGGTGGTGAATGGCGACCCTGCACAACTCGTGCCGGCGTTGAAGTTCGTCGGCGAGATCCGCCATCACCTGCTCGGCCATTCCCTCGTATGCCTCGTAGTCGAGGTGGAGCACGTCGCGTCCACGCGAGTGAGCTCGGGTCGTGCCGATGAACGTCGCGATCGCACCGGCTCCGTCGTCGCGCACTTCGGCGACCGCCTCGTCGACCGACAACGGCGTCTTCGAAAGGCGAAAGTCGCCTCCCGACACCGGGGGGATGACGGCGACTTCGTCGCCGTCCGATAGCTGCGCGTCACGTCCTGCGTACGTGCGGTTGACCGCGTAGAGCAAGCCAGAAGGCTCGTCGCCGAAGTCGAGCCGAGGCCAGACGTCGCCCACAGTCGCCCTGTCCTCGAGATCGAGCTCGACGCTCGGCGCCCCTGCGCGTTCGCGGAGGGCGGCGAACAGCCTCACGTTCACCTTCATCGGAGGAGGGTAGCCGTCGGTTGCCTCTCGGCCCGTGACATGTTAGGTCCCGCACATGGCGGTAGCGCTCACCCCAACGAATCTCAACGAGAGCGTGTACGCCAAGCTCCGCGCACGCGTTCTCGCACGGCACCACGGGGCCGGAGCGAAGCTCAGCCTGCACGCGCTCGCGGCCGAGCTCGGCGTCTCTCGCAGTCCCGTTCATCACGCTCTCACGAGACTCGTCTCCGAGGGCCTGCTCACGGTCCAGCCGCGGCGCGGCTACTACGTCACGCCCGTGACGGCGGGGGCTGTTGCGGAAGGCTACGAGGTGCGGCTCGCCCTCGAGCTGCTCGCCGCCGAACGGACCGTCGGAGCGCTCGACGACTCCGCGCTGCAGGCGCTGGGGTCGCTTCTCGAGGGCACGGCCGCCGCAATCTCGCACGAACAGTGGGACTCGGCGAACGCAGCCTTCCACGAGTACCACATCGACCTCGCGGGCAACGGACTCCTCTCGAGCTTTTACCGCGAGCTCTCCGTGAATCTGATGATGCAGGTTATTCGCGCCGGTCGCGTCGAGGGTCACGCCAACCTCGTCACAGAGCATCGGCGGATCGTGGAGGCGTTCGAAGCGGGCGACGCCGGCGCAGTGGAGCGCGCAATCCGAGGGCACATCGACACCGGACGCCGCATCGCGCTCGACGCGATCGAGCGGGCAGGAGGTGTCCTTTAGGGATCAGGTCTTCCATGTTCCACGCTGCGTCCTTTAGGGGTCATGGAACATGGAAGACCTGACCCCGTACGATGAGCCCGTGGCAACGACCGACCGTCGGCTGACCGACTCCGGCATCGAGGTCAAGCCCGTCTACACGGCGGAGGACCTGCCACCCGGCGAGCTCGAGCTCCCGGGCGAGTTCCCGTTCACGCGCGGCCCGTACGAGACGATGTACCGCGGGCGTCCTTGGACGATCCGGCAGTACGCCGGCTACGGCTCCGCCGAGGAGACGAACGAGCGGTTTCGGTACCTCCTCGAGCGTGGACAGACAGGGCTGTCGGTCGCCTTCGACCTCCCTACCCAGCTCGGCTACGACTCGGACGATCCGCTGGCGGAAGGCGAAGTCGGTCGGACCGGGGTCGCAATCGACTCCCTTGCCGACATGGAAGTGCTCTTCGAGGGCATCCCGCTCGGCGACGTCTCGACATCGATGACCATCAACGCTCCGGCTGCGCTGCTGCTGGTTCTCTACGAGCTCGTCGCCGAGGGACAGGGCGTATCGGGCGAGAAGCTCCGCGGCACCGTTCAGAACGACGTGTTGAAGGAGTACGTAGCACGGGGCAACTACATCTTCCCGCCGCGCCCGTCGATGAGGCTTGCGACCGACCTCTTCGCATACTGCGCCGAGCGGCTACCCGAGTGGAACACGATTTCGATCTCGGGGTATCACATTCGCGAGGCCGGAGCGAACGCGGCTCAGGAACTCGCGTTCACGTTGGCGAACGGCATCGCGTACTGCGAGGCAGCGGTCGCCGCAGGACTCTCGCCCGATGCGTTCGGCGAGCGCCTTTCGTTCTTCTTCAACGCCCACAATCACTTCTTCCAAGAGGTCGCGAAGTTCCGCGCTGCACGCCGCCTGTGGGCCGAGATCATGCGAAACCGCTTCGGTGCGAGGAACCCGCGCGCCGTTGCACTTCGCTTCCACGCCCAGACCGGCGGCTCAACGCTCACTGCCCAGCAGCCGGAGAACAACATCGTTCGAGTCGCGATACAGGCGCTCTCAGCGGTGTGCGGCGGCGCGCAGTCGCTCCACACGAACTCGTTCGACGAGGCACTGGCACTCCCGTCCCAGCACGCGGCGACGATCGCGCTCCGAACCCAGCAGATCCTCGCGTCCGAGGCGGGCACGACCGACAGCGCCGACCCACTCGCCGGCTCGTTCTTCGTCGAGGCGCTCACCGCAGAGCTCGAGCAGCGCGCCCGGGAGCTGATTTCGAGGGTGGATGATCTGGGCGGCGCCGTGGCCGCGATCGAGCAGGGATTCGTCCAGGCCGAGATCGAGGCGTCGGCCTTCCGTCACCAGACGGACGTCGAGTCGGGCGAACGCGTCGTGGTCGGGGTGAACCGGTTCACCGAGGACGGGTCTGAGCGGGTCGAGCTGCTGCACATCGATCCCGTCGTCGAGCGCCGCCAGCGCGAGCGCACTGCCCAGGTCCGTGAGACGCGGGATTCGGCTCTCGCCGAGCAGGCTCTTGCAGAGGTGCAGCGCATCGCCGAGACCGAGGCGAACCTCCTTCCCCCCATTCGCGAAGCGCTCCGTGCACGCTGCACCGTCGGAGAGGTCTGCGGCGCGCTTCGTGAGTCTTGGGGTACATATGACGCCCAGCATGCGTAGCGGCGCCCGAATAGCAGTCTTGGCAGCGGCGCTGCTCGCACTCGCGGTCCCGCTCGCGGCTCTCGCGGCGTCGCGGGGGATCGACAACCCGAGCAGAGAAGCTGCGACCCCGAGCTTCAAGCGCGACGTCGCTCCGATCATCGCCGGCAAGTGCGCCGGCTGCCACCAAACCGGCGGCATCGCGCCGTTCCCACTTGTGACGGCGCGTCAGATCTCCTCCAAGGCGACCCTGA
>JAOUHF010000002.1 GCA_029865325.1 Thermoleophilia bacterium | reverse complement strand
TCTCGACGCGCGACATGTGGGGCGTCGTCCGCGGTGTCGCGGTCGCCGTCGTTGCGTCATTCATCGTGTTTTCGCTGCTCGGGCGTGACATCCACACGCTGAAAGTCCCGCGCGGGATCTGGTTCATCGAGCTCCTGCTCCTGTTCGCCTTTGTCATGGGTGCTCGACTATTGGCGCGAACGCTGATCGAACGGCCAGCGGCTCGCTCGATTGTGGCGCGCGGGAAGGAAGTCCTCGTTGTCGGTGCCGGTGACGCGGCGCAGCTGATTCTTCGGGAGATGCTCCGCAACCCGTCGTTCGGTTACACGCCGATCGGCCTCGTCGACGACGATCCGCGCAAGGCGAACGTACGCCTGCACGGTGTGCGCGTGCTTGGAACCACCGCCGACCTGCCTGTGCTTCTTCGCGATCGCCGGCCGGACGAGTTGCTGATCGCCATTCCTTCCGCCGCAGGCGATGTCCGTGAGCGAATTGTCGAGGCCGCGCGCGCGGAGGCCGTGCCCGTGAAGACACTCCCAACGCTTCCCGAGCTCATCACCCGTGACGCCAACCTCGCAGATCAGATCCGTCCCGTCGAGGTGGAGGACCTGCTCGGGCGCGAGCCGGTCGAGGCCGACCTCGAGTCCATCGCCGGCTATCTCACGGACGAGATCGTGCTCGTGACCGGAGCGGGCGGGTCGATCGGCTCGGAGCTTTGCCGCCAGATCGCCCGCATTAGTCCTACCCGTCTCGTGCTCGTCGACAACGGTGAGCCCGGCCTGTTCGAGATCGAGCGCGAGCTCGTCGACGAGCGCGGCTTCCACGCCACCGCTGCCGTGCTGGCCGACGCCGGCAACGCAACGAAGATGCGTCAGGTCTTCGAGAAGTACCGCCCGGCCGTTGTCTTCCACGCCGCCGCGTACAAGCACGTCCCGTTGATGGAGGCGAACCCGCTCGAGGCTGTCCGCAACAACTCTCTGGTCACCCGAACCGTCGCCGACATCGCCGTCGAGTTTGGTGCGAAGCGCTTCGTCCTCGTCTCGACCGACAAAGCCGTGAACGCGAAGACGGTCATGGGTCAGTCCAAGGCGCTGTGCGAATGGATCGTCGAGGCGTGGGGGCATCGAGACGACACGACCACGAAGTTCTGTGGCGTCCGCTTCGGGAACGTGCTCGGCTCGTCCGGGAGCGTCATTCCGATCTTCCGCAAGCAGATCGCCCGCGGCGGCCCGGTCACCGTGACACACGCCGAGATGACCCGGTACTTCATGACGATTCCCGAAGCTGTGCAGCTCGTCATCCAGGCCGGTGCGATCGGCGGCCGAGGCCAGGTCTACGTCCTGGATATGGGCGACCCGGTCAAGATCGTGGATCTCGCAGACACGATGATCCGCCTCTCGGGCAGGGAGCCAGGCGTCGACGTTGCGATCGAGTTCGTGGGCGCGCGGCCCGGCGAGAAGCTGCACGAGGAGCTGTGGTCGGACTCGGAGACGGTCACGCCCTCGACGCACGAGGCCATCCTGCTCGTCACGCGCCCGCCGATCGACGCGCACTGGCTCGAGGAGGAGCTCGACGAACTCGGCAGCCTGGTCGCGGGTGGCGAGACCCTGGAGCTGGTTGGGCGGCTGAACGCGATCGTCGCGGCGCCGCGACGAAACGGCAGCGCGTCCGGAGACGAAGCGGGCGCCGCCGAAGCGACGCCCGCATCCGAGACGGTCTGAGCCGGACTAGGCGCCCGGGATCTTGATCAGTAGGAGCTGACCTGCTTCTCGCATCAGATTCACCTGGTTCACCACAGGCGGCTCCGGGCTTCGCTCGAGCTCCCAGCCGTGGGCCTGGACATCGACCAAGAACGCGCCCGGCCCGAAGACCGACGATGCGTCGACGATCCCGCTCGACTCCCAGCTTCCTGGGTTGGTCGACGGGCCGATCAGGTTCACCGTGGCGACGACCTCCTTCGTCCGTGCTGTGAAGTCGTAGCGCCAGATCCGCGCCGGATTTCCGAACTGGTTGGCCGTGCTCGGGTCCTCCTGGATCAGGAGCGAGTTCTGCGTGGTCTCCAGGTTGTCGGGCTGATGAATGTCGCCCACCTGACCCGTGAGGTCGCTGCCCTCGATGAGAATCGACAAGGACAGGACATCGGTCGGATCGCTGGGATTGAGCACCATCTTCCAGATGCGCCCGTTCGGGAGGCTCCCCCCGCTGCCCCGACCCGAATCGGCGAGGTAGACGATGTTCGGGTCAGTCCGGTCATACGCGATGTCCTCGATGCGGACGAAGTCGAAGACGTTCTTTCCGGGCTGATTGTTTGCGGAATTTCCCCACTGATCGAGGACCCACTGCGGACCATCGGGCACGCCAGCAGGAGGCGCTGCATACCCCGGATAGTCGACGGCCCGGGTGATGTCCGAACCATCTGCCCGCTTGCCGCTCGCGATCGGCTCCGGAACTGCGATGAACTCTCCGGATACGTCGTCCCCGACGTTCATGTCGTAGTAGGTGGTCTTGCCGGTTGCGACGAACGCGTACAGCGCTCCTTCGTCATTCCAGACGGCGTCGCCGTCATCGGCCACGTACATGTACAGCTGCGACTCGGGTGGGTTGCTGACGAAGGTGTCGTCGCCGGAAAGGACGACCGGGTACCCATAACCCGGAATGGCGACGCTGTTTTCATGGTTGTGGCGGCCCATGCCGTAGATCGACTTGTATGCGCCGCTCTTCGTGTCGAGAGCCACGACAACCCCGGGCTGCTCGGCACCTTGACCCGCCGGCCACGCCGTTCCGGAGCGGTTGACGTGATCCCGCGCCTCTTCGTTTGTCAGGAGAAGATCGCGCCCGAATCCGTGCTCCTTGGTCGCGAGGAAGTTGGAGCAGAACCGTTGGTAGTTCGCGCTCCACGGGATCGAGTAGTCGCCCTTGAGCACTCCGGCGCTGTGCTGGTTGAGCCGGAGCTTCGAGACCATCGAGTTCGTGAAGTCAGCGCGCCCAGCGACCGTCGATGACGGCAGCGGGAACGGAACGGCCGATGTCTCGTGGTTGACGTAGATGTCGACCGTGCCCTTGCCATTCGTCTTGCCGATCGCGATCCCGTCGGGTATCGCCTCGAAGCGGTACCCACCCGGTAGCGCGTCTCCGACGCTGATCAGTGGTGTCACAGATACGCCAGAAGCACCGGTCAGCATGGCCGGGACGGCTGTCTTGAAGCCGCTCTCGTTGTCGCCTGCAACTGCTGCTGCTGTGGCGACTGCTGATACGGCCACGAGGCCGGCCAGCAGCACGCCGAGCTTGCGTTTTGTCATGTCTCCCCTTCCCTGGTCTGGCGAGAGGACCCTAACCGGATCGAGACACCGGTGCTAGCCCTCGAGCGCGCCGAGCAGGAGATCGAGGACCAGGGCCGGGTCACGCCCGGCAGGTGGCTCGGTCACCACGCGTTTCTCGAGCACGAGCTCGGTCGCAGCCTGGAGCGGATGCAGCCGCCCCTCGGCGATGAGTGCCTCGTCGACCGCCCCCAGCTTCCCTGCAAACGTCGTGTACACGGGCACGCCGAGCGCTACCGCTTCGCGATTCATCGTGCCCCCGGCAGAGACGACGAGGTCCGCGAGGGCGACGAGGCTCTGCGCGTCGACCGCCTTCTCCGGCAGCTCCAGCGATGCCAGACCGGAATCGGCAAGTGCTTGCCGTTGCTCCGCGGTGCGAGGGAGCACGACCGCTTGTACACCCGGATCTCGGCCGAGCCGCTCGAGCACATCTGCGAAGAGCGGGTTTCCGTGCCGGTGGTAAAGAGACACTTCGGGTGGCGTTCGGACGACTACGAGCACGCGCTCGCGATCGAGGCCGAGCTCGTCGAGGACGGACTCGTCGGGCTCGAGCCCCTGAAGGTAGTACTCCTCCTTGAGGCCCGGGTATCGTCGCACCTTCGCCGCGCGCGCTCCGAGGCGGTCGAGGCGGTCCTGCGGGATCGCGTCGGGAACGACCACGCGCCGCGCCGCGCGGCACCCGAGCCCGTGTTGGGTGCGAGCGAACTCGTAGTCGAACGCATACGCAGAAGGGATGCCGAGCGAGCGCGCCACCAGCGGGAGCTCATGGGAGGCGTGTGAGAGGGCGACATCGAACCCGCGGCTCTTCGCGTGGCGCCTGAGAGCGTGTAGGCGTCCGGCCATCGCACGTCCCTTTCCCAAGGAGCCGGCGCCGCCGTGGCGTGGTCCGACCACGCTGTGGGAGATGCCGTGGAGCCGGAGCAGCTCGAGCGTCTGGGCATAGTCACGGGTTGTGATCTCGACGTCGTGACCACGCGCTTCGAGCAACGCGATCAAGGGCCGGAAGAACGGCACCTGCGGCGAGTTCGAGATGTCGATCCAGACTCGCACAATGGGACCCTAGCGTTTCACGGATAAGCTTCGCTTATGGATACGCGCCAACTCGCCGCCTTTTGCACGGTTGTCGAGCGGCGGAGCTTCTCGCTTGCTGCCGAGCGCCTCGGCGTTACTCAGCCCGCGGTGTCGCTCCAGGTGCGCGCGCTCGAGAAGCGCCTCGGGACGCAGCTCCTCGACCGCTCTGGCCGTCGGGTCGAGCCCACCGAGGCCGGGCGGCGGTTGTATCGCGGGGCGCAGCGCATGCTCGCGCTCGAGGATCAGATCGTCGCGGGTGTCGCGGCGACTGGGGAAGGGGAGCTCGCAGGCGAGCTCGTGCTCGGCGCATCCACCGGCCCGGCCGCGAACGCCATCCCTGTGGCGCTCTGCGAGTTCCAGCACGAGAACCCGGACGTGCGCGTGTTCCTCACCGTCTCGGACACCCACTCGGTCGTGGAGCTGGTCGCCGCCCGCGAGCTCGAGCTCGGGGTCGTCGGTGCCTCGCGGCGCCACCGCGGCGTCCGCTTCGAGCCGCTCTTCTCCGATCAGGTGATCCTCGCCTGCCCGCCGGCGCACCGGTTCGCGGATCGCACCGTCACGCTCGAGGAACTTCGCGGGGAGTCGCTCATCCTCATGCAGGAGGGCGCAGGAGTCCGGCAGATCGTCGAGGACGGCCTTCGCCGGCAGGGCGTGCGGCTTCGTGATCTGGACGTACGCCTCGAGCTGGGCTTGCAGGAGTCCGTTCGTCGCGCCGTCGAGACCGGGTACGGCGTGACATTCATCTCGCGCGCCGCGGTCGAATCCGACCTCGTCGCCGGGACGCTCGTCGAGGCACGTGTTCAGGGTCTCGAGGCCACACGCGAAATCTCGCTTGTTTCGGCGTCGGGACGGGCGCGGTCACGGGTCGCCGAGGCTTTTGTCGCATTTGCGCGAGAGCGACTGGCCGCGTGATCGTTCGCTGGGGTATCGAGGAGCTCGGCGGGTTGCTCGCCGCGCTCGGCATCGGACGGCCACTTCTCGTAACGACCCCGCGGCTCGCCGATCTGGAGCTCCCCGTGCGCGCCCGCTTCTCCGGCGCCCAGCCGCACTCTCCGCTCGAGACCGTCGCCGCCGCGACCGCCGCTGCGGCCGAGGCCGACGGCCTCGTCGGACTCGGCGGTGGGAGCGCGATCGACACCTCCAAGGCGGTTTCGGCGGGAACCGGCTTGCCGCTCATCGCGGTCCCCACGACGTACGCGGGCGCCGAATGGACGCCGTACTTCGGCATGCGCGACGCGGCTCGACGCCTCAAGACGGGAGGTTCCGGTGCCAAAACTGTTGCCGTCGTCTACGAGCCGAAGCTCACGCTCGGTCTCCCGCGCGGGGAAACCGTCGGCACGGCGATGAACGCGCTCGCTCACTGTGCGGAGGCGCTCTACGCGGGAGAGTGCTCGGACGCCTCGCTGGGAGCGGAGCTCATCGCGCGCTGGCTACCAGTTGTCGTATCCGACGTCGACGACCTCGAAGCTCGGACGGGTCTCCTCGAAGGAGCGATGCACGCCGGCATGGCTCTGGCCCAGCGAGGGCTCTTTCTTGCGCACGCGATGGCACAGGCGCTCGGGGGTCGGTATGGACTTTCCCACGGCGCGATGAACGCAATCTGCCTCGCTCCTGTGCTTCGCTTCAACGAGACGGTCGTACCTGAAGCGATAGCAAGCCTCGGCATCTCGCTCGGCACCGACGAACCGGCGACGAAGGTGGAGGAGCTCGCACGGCTCGGTGGGTTCGAGCGGCTTCGCGACTTCGGCGTGCCGGAGAGCGAGCTGCCCGAGCTCGCAGTGGAGACCGCTGCGCGGCCGGGTGCGCAGGCGAACCCGCGGTCGGCGAGCGCTGACGATATCGAGGCGCTGCTCCGTTCGGTCTGGTAGACGGTTGACGGACCGCTCGTTCGGGCGGACGATGTGCGCATGATCGTCGAGTACGCGGGTCTTGTCTCCGCCTTCGCGCTGCTGGCAGCGACTCTCAGCGGGTCGTACGGGCAGAATGTGGCTGCGGTCTTCGCCTCCGGAGCGACTGGCATCAGCACGGTCGCGAAAGCAGCGCGCTCGGGGAAGGTGTCGCCGGTCCAAGCGAAGGCGGCGTACAAGCGCGCCCCGTTCAAGAAGCCCGCCTTGAAGTACCTGTATGCCATGGGGTGGATCGGCGGAGCGAAGAACCCCGGCCAGTGCGGCCTGACGCTTCTCGGTCAAGACGCGGCCAAGGAACAGACCGTGCGCCAGATCCGTTCGAACGCAAAGCTCATGTCTCAGCTACGCAAGCGCGCGGTAAGCGTCAGCGCGGCGGCGACTGCCCTCGTCAAGGGCGTCGTGTCAGCCTGCGCGTAGGGGTCTAGGCCGCTTCGGGAGCGGGTCGGCGGCGGCCGCCAAGCACGCGGCGGAGACTGACGATCCCGAGCACGGCCGACCCGTCGACAACTGGCAAGTGGCGGAAGCCGTTGTCGAGCATCACCTGCGCCGCGTCGTCGAGGGGCATGCCCGGCGGCGCCGTGATCGGGTCAGGCGTCATCCATTGCCGTACGCGCGCTTCGCTCGTATGCATGCGAGCCGCCATCGCTCTGAGCATGTCGCGCTCGGTCAGGATCCCGATCAGTCTGCCGAAGTCCTTCACGACGACGGCGCCGACGTTGCTCTCGCTCATCTTCTCGGCGACCTCTCCCAATGTGTCTTCGGGCGCCACTGCGATGAAGGTCGGCTTGACGATCTCGGCGAGCGTGTTCATGAGCGGGGGAGTGTAACCGCTCGAGTGTTCGTGATCGCCGAGCGGCGCCTCCGGGTGTCCGCCACTGGCGCCGCCGACCGCACAGGTGCCGGCGTCGGCCCCGCAATCAAGACGCATCTACCCACTCGCCGGCTGAGACGAGACGGGGATCTGATCCCACATCGAAGTCAACGAGATACTCTCCCTCTGCACGACGCTGGGTACCGTTCCGTCGGTTGCATTCCGTGCGCGCGCCCCCGCAACACACCGAACGAGGAAGAGCGTGCCGGTCGCTGGACGGGCTCGGACAAGCTGGAGTGCGGCATTCACTTCGACCACAACTCGACACAACACTCGAAAGGACAGCATGACCGAGCACATCTACGCCCATGATCATCCGGAATCCGACCGCGTACGCGGCGGTGGCTTCACCCTCTGGTTCACCGGGCTCTCGGGCTCCGGGAAGTCAACGATCGCCCACCTCGTAGGCCCCGAGCTCGACCGGCGCGGTCATTTCGTCGAATACCTCGACGGCGATACCGTGCGCACGCGTCTCTCCAAAGGTCTCGGGTTCTCGAAGGAAGACCGGGATACGAACATCGAGCGAATCGGCTGGGTCGCTTCGCGGATCACCCGCCAGGGCGGCGCCGTGATCGCGGCTGCGATCTCCCCGTACGAGGAGACGCGGGCCAAGGCACGCGGGCTCGTCGAGGAGTTCGGCTCGTTTGTCGAGGTCTACGTCAAGGCATCGGTCGACGAGTGCGCTCGCCGTGATGTCAACGGCCTCTATGCGAAGGCGTTCGCTGGTGAGATCAAGGGCTTCACAGGGGTGGACGATCCCTACGAGGAGCCCCGAAGCCCCGAGGTCGTCGTCGACACCGAGACGACGGAGCCTGAGGAGGCCGCCGCGCTGGTCATCGCGAAGCTCGAGACGCTCGGCTTGATCGCTGCCGGGGTGCGAGCATGAGCAGCGTCACCGCCGCCGACCGACTCATCGCGCCGCACGGAGGGAAGCTCGTCGACCGGACCGGGGACGCGCCCGACGACCTCGGCGCGCTCGAAATCGTCTCGCTGACGTCGCGGGAGCTCTCTGACCTCGACATGCTCGCCTCCGGTGCACTCTCCCCTCTCGAAGGCTTCATGGGGAAGGCCGACTACGAGCGCGTGATCGAAGAGATGCACCTCGCGAGCGGCCTGCCTTGGGCGCTGCCCGTTTGCCTCGCCGTCCACACGGCCCCGGTGGGCGACCGCGTGGCGTTGGCAGGCGAGAGCGGTAGGCCGGTTGCGATCCTCGAGGTCAGTGAGGTCTTCGATTACGACAAGGAGCGCGAGGCCGAGCTCTGCTTCCGGACGACCGACGAGGCGCATCCCGGGGTCTCGCGTCTGTACGGGCAGAAGCCGCTGTACCTCGCCGGTCGCGTGACCGTGTTCGAGCGTGCTGACGCGGAGTTCCCCGAGCTCGCGCGGGATCCGGCCGAGACGCGCAGGATCTTCGCCGAGCGCGGCTGGAAGCGGGTCGTCGGATTCCAGACCCGCAACCCGATCCACCGGGCGCACGAGTACCTGACGAAAGTCGCACTGGAGACGGTCGACGGCCTCCTGGTGCACCCTCTCGTCGGTGACACGAAGTCGGATGACGTGCCGGTCGACGTTCGCGTCGACTGCTACCGAACGCTGCTCGACGGCTACTACCCCGAGGATCGAGTGCTCCTCTCCGCGTTTCCGGCCGCGATGCGCTACGCGGGGCCGCGCGAGGCGATCTGGCACGCGATCTGCCGCAAGAACTACGGCTGCTCGCACTTCATCGTCGGCCGCGACCACGCGGGTGTCGGCGACTACTACGGCACGTACGACGCGCAGCTCATCTTCGACGAGTTCGCCCCGCATGAGCTCGACGTCGAGCCGATGTTCTTCGAGCACACCTTCTGGTGCAACGTCTGCGGCTCGATGGCGAGCACGAAGTCCTGCCCGCACGCGCCCGAGGACCGCGTCTTCCTCTCGGGCACGAAGGTGCGCGAGATGCTCGAGGAGGGCGACGTGCCTCCGGTCGAGTTCACTCGGCCCGAAGTGGCGAAGGTTCTCATCGACGCGTACAGCCGGTAAGAGGGTGATGTGACCAGAGGCACAGCGGCCGCAAAGCGGACGTCTTCAGGGACCTTGACGCGACCGGAATCCGCGCGAGCGGATTCCGGTTCTTGCGTGAACTGACTTGGACTGGAAGCTCACAGTCGCCGGGCTCCTGACGGGCCTCCTGGTGGGGATGACCGGGATGGGGGGCGGCTCGCTCATGACTCCCATCCTCGTGTTCCTCTTCGGCATCCCGCCCGCGACCGCGATCGGGACCGATATCGCCCATGGTGCCGCATTCAAGAGCGTCAGCGCAGTTCAGCACCGCCGCATGGGCAACGTCCGCGCGAGGCTCGCCGGGTGGATGCTCATTGGCTCCGCTCCCATGTCGCTGCTCGGCGTATGGCTCAATGTGCAGTTAACGAATCGCTACGGCGACGATGTCAAGTCGCTGATGGGGCAGGTGCTCGGCGCTGCGCTCCTCTTCGGCGCAGTCGGGCTCATCGCGAAGAGCCTCGTCCAGACGAGCGGCCCCGACGGTGACCCGAACTGGAAACTGACGAACCGAGATCGCGTCGCCGCGATCATCATCGGGGCCTTCGGCGGCTTCATCGTCGGCCTGACCTCGGTCGGAAGCGGTGTCTTTTTCGGATTGACGCTCCTCGTCGTCTTCCCGCTGCGCGCGCACAAGGTCGTCGGCACCGACATCTTCCACGCGGCGGTGCTCCTCTATGTAGCGGGCGCAGCCCACTGGGCGGCCGGAAACATCGACTTCGGAATCCTTTTCTGGCTTCTTCTCGGCTCTGTTCCCGGTGTGCTGATCGGCGGGCACCTGACACTGTCGATCCCGGAGCAGCGCCTGAGGTTGCTGCTCGCAGGTGTGCTCGGTCTGGCGGGCATCAAGCTTGTGAACGTGCCCTTCGCGGGAACGATCGTCGTCGTGGTGTTGTCGGCCGGCGCCGTGGCGCTGCTCGTCTGGCTCGCGCACCACAGCTGGATCCGAATCCAGCAGCGCGACCGGAGTGACGGCGACCGCTCGGCCCACGAGTAGCTCGGTAGCATCGCCACGCGATGCGAACCGTTTGGGTCAGCTTCGACACCGTGGGGCGCGACTGCCTCGAGGCGGCGGCGCCCGCTGGCGCCGAGGTCGTCGGCGTCGTCACGCTCCCGGGCCCGATCGATCAGACCCGCTCCGGGCACTGCTCCTTCGCCGAGATCGCAGACGGACTGGGGGCCCTGCTCCACGAGACTCGCGACATCAACGCCGAGGAGACGCTTGATGCTGTTCGCACGCTCGATCCGGAGCTGATCTTCGTCGTCGGCTGGTCGCAGCTCGTTCGGGACCCCTTCATCGCACTCGCATGCGAGGGTGTGTTCGGGATGCACCCGACGCTGCTTCCGCGCCACCGCGGTCGTGCGCCCGTACCCTGGGCCATCCTGTCGGGTCTTGCGCGCACTGGAGTGACGCTGTTCGAGATCGTCGACGCGACCCCGGATTCGGGGGCGATCGTCGGTCAGACGGTCGTGGACATCGAGCAGGACGAGACTGCCACCACGCTGTTCGACCGCATCGCCGACGCCCACGTCGAGCTCGTCCGCGAGTACGTGCCACAGCTCATCTCGCGGACCGCGCCGCGGATCTCACAGGACCCGACCCGCGCGAGCTCGTGGACGAAGCGCGTCCCGGCCGACGGAATCATCGACTGGGAAACGCGTGCGCCGTATCTCTACGACTGGGTACGGGCGCAGACGCGTCCGTATCCGGGAGCTTTCACGTACCTTGGCGACGAGAAAGTCGTCGTCTGGAAGGCCCGACCCGTGGAATTGGACGAGACCGCGCCAGCCGGCACGATCGTCGCCGCTCACGCCGAGGGACCGGTGGTCGCCTGTGGCGCAGGCGGGCTGCTCCTCGAGGATGTCGAGACCCGCGCGCCGGAGCTTGCGGTGGGAGCACGGCTCGGATGACGCGCGTCCTCGTCATCGCCGCGCACCCCGACGACGAGGTTCTCGGGATGGGCGGCACGATCGCCGTCCACACGGATCGAGGCGACGAGGTGCGCATCGTCGTGGTGACGGACGGGTCGTCGACGCAATACCCCGGCGACGCCGAGACGCGGGCGCGCAAGGAGGAGGAGGCGGTACGTGCGGCTGCCGAGCTCGGCGTCACGGACTACACCCACCTGGATCTTCCGGACATGCGCCTCGATACGCTCGCCCACGTCGACGTGAACAAGGTTGTCGAGGAGCACGTACGCGACTTCTCCCCGATCATCGTCTACACGCCGCAGCCGGACGTGAACCGCGACCACCGTGTGCTCTTCGACTCGGTCGCCGTAGCGACGAGACCGACTCCGGGACAGCCGGTACGGCGGCTTCTCACCTACGCGCCGACGTCGAGCACCGAATGGACACCTGCGGCGGTCAACTGGTTCGTCCCGAACTGGCTCGTCGACATCACGGAGGCGCTCGAGCGCAAGGTCGCGGCCTTCGCGCACTACGAGACGGAGCGCCGTGACTACCCGCACCCCCGGAGCGAGAAGGCGATCCGGGCGGCCGCCTCGTTCTACGGAGCGAGCTGCGGGTGCGAGTACGCGGAGCCGTTCGTCCTCGTACGCGGACTCGAGTCCTCGTAATCCGGCGCCGTGGCGCGCTGGCCACAGCTCCTGATCGTCCTCGCCTTGCTCGGGGCAACGGCGGCTGCCTTCGCGGTGACCGAACGCCTCAAGCTCGCGCGGAGCCCCGTCACGGGAACCAAGGTCGATCGCGTGTTCTCGCCCGTGTGCGAGTGCGCGCGGGATGTCGCAGTGATCTCGGTCGTGCTGAGGCGACCCGAGACGGTCACTGCCGATGTGCTCGATGCGGACGGTGAATCCGTGCGCACGCTCGTTCGCAAGCGCCGCGAGCCGGCAGGCCGTGTCTCGTACACGTGGGACGGAAGGGACAACGCTGATCGAATCGTTGCGGAGGGGGTCTATCGACCGCGCATTCAGCTCGAGCGGAACGGACGCACGATCGTGCTTCCCAATCCGATCCGGGTGGACAAGACGGCCCCTCGAATTCAGATCGTCCGCGTGTTCCCACGTGTGTTCTCACCGGACGGCGACGGCCGGCGAGACCGCGTCACCGCCACGTACCGGATCGACGAGCGCGGGCGCGCCAGCATGCTGATCGACGGACGGCAGCGCGTCCAAAGCAAGTTCAGGAGGCTCGAGGGCAAGCTTGTCTGGTTCGGGCGTGTCGATGGGCGTCCTGTGCGGCCCGGGACGTACGAGATCCGCCTTCGCGCGGTCGACCGGGCCGGGAACCGATCTGCTCGAACGCGAGCCGTGCCCGTCCGCGTGCGCTACGTCGAGCTCTCGCGTGCCCGCATCGAGGTGGTTGCCGGCCAGCGCTTCTCGGTACGTGTCCTCACCGATGCAACGTCGTACCGGTGGCTCTTCGCGGGCGAGAAGGGATCGGGGCGAAGGCAGGTCCTGGTGTTGCGCGCGCCGGAGACGACCGGAACGTACTCCCTCTACGTCTCGGTGGGAGACCGCGCGGACCGGGCAGAGGTCGTCGTCTCGGCTTCGCAGTGACCAAGCCTCTGATCGTGCTCGGGGTCAGCCGCTCGGGCACGACGCTCCTTCGCGTCATGCTTGATCGCTCGCCGGGGATCGCTATCCCCGACGAGTCGTTCTTCGTTCCGCTCCTTGCCCGACGACACGGGCGAACAATCGAGCGCAAGCGGTTCCTCGACGACCTGAACCGGATCCCGGCTCTCCCGGCATGGGGCGTCTCGCCCGAGGACGTCGCACCGCGGCTTCGGTCGGGGATGAAGACCGGCGAGGCGATCTCCGCGATCTTCGAGTCCTACGCGACGAAGGTCGGCAAGCCTCGCTGGGGTGACAAGACGCCGATGTACATGCGTCACCTTCCGCTGCTCGAGAAGCTATTTCCCGACGCCCGGTACGTCCATCTGGTTCGGGATGGGCGCGATGCCGCGCTCTCTTTCCTCGAGATGCCCCCCGGGACCTACACGCGGACGTGGGCCCACCCAGGCGATGCCGCCCAGTTCGCCTGCCTGTGGCGAAAGGAGGTTGGCGACGCCCGGCTACTGGGGCAGCGCATCGGCCCAGGCCGGTATCTGGAGGTGCGCTACGAGGATCTGGTCGTTGCGCCATTGCAGGTCGTCGGATCGATCTGCGACTTCGCCGGCCTCCCGTTCGAGGCCGAGATGATCGAGTATGCCGGCGCGGTCGACGTCTCGGAGAAGCCACACCAGCAGCGCCTCCGGCAGTCACCCACGGTTGGTGTGAGGAGCTGGCGCGACGACATGACCCCGGCCGACGCGCGAGCGTTCGAGGCGATCGCGGGGGATCGTCTAACCGAGCTCGGGTACGAGCTCCGTGACTCACGGCTCCGCTCACCGAGCGCCCAGGTGCGAGTCGCCCTCGCTTGGTACGACGTGCGACTCGCCGCATGGGACGCCACGGCGGCCGCGCTCCAGCGATCGCCCATCTGGCGCCTGCGACATCCTCCTCTCTCCGGCTAGCGCTCGGGCGCGTCGCGGCCCGGTGTTGCGATGAGACGTCCGTTCAGCGAAAAGAAGTACGTGTGCTCGGTCGCAATCCCGGGTGAATAGCGACCCAACGGGAGCCGCCACGCGATCTCGCCATCAGACACGCGCAGTGCATAGGTGCGCTTCTCCAGCGTTGAGAAGAACACGTAGGGACCGATGACCACCGGCGCGCCCAGGATCCGTCCGCCGACCCATTTGCTCCAGAGCTCGCTTCCGGTTGTCGCGCGAAACGCCCGGAGCCGCCCGTCGAACCCACCGGCGAACACGAGCCCGTCGGAGATAGCCGGGGTCGTGTAGCCGAGGCCACCGACTCCGGCGGTCCACACGACGCTGCCCGTCGAGGCGTCGAGCGCAACGACCTTCCCTGAGCGCGCGACGGAGTAGATCCGGACACCGTCCGTCGACGGACTTGCGTAAAAGCTCTCGTACCGGAACGCATCACGCTTGAGATACGTCGTCCAGAGCTCCTGCCCGGTCGTGCGGTCGACGCAGACGAAGGATCCGGCGTAGGTCGTGACGCAGACGCGTTTCCCGAAGATCGACGGGCTCGCGTTGACACGTCCGCCGGTGTCGTAGGCCCACAGGATTCGTCCCGTGCTCGAGCGCACGGCGAAGAGCCGTCCGTCGTGCGATCCGAAGAAGACGGTCCCTTCGACCACGACGGGAGAGGACTCGACCTTGCCGGCCGTTTGTACCTGCCAGATGTTGCGGCCCGTCTCGCGGTCGAGCGCGGTCACGGTCCCTGCCTGGGAGCTGACAATCAAGCGCGGGCCGTCGATCGCAGGGCTGGACGGGAGCGTTCCGCCGACACGCCGCTGCCAGCGGATCTTCCCGGTTTCCGCGTCGAGCGCGTACGTCGTGCCTGCGAACGCGTTGACGTAGAGCTCGCCCTCGCAGTAGACGGGAGGGAACTCGATGTAGCTCTCGAGCGCGCGTGTCCAGAGGAATTTCTTGGCGGGAAGGCCGAGAATGGCCGACGGGCGGGCGAGCGAGCGTCGGGGATCGCCTCCGAAGTTGACCCAGCAGCGCCGATCGCCCGCAGGCTCTGGAAGCGTGGCGGGCGGCGGCGGCGGCGGTGTCGTGCCCTCGGACACCGTCACTCCCTCGAGCTCGGTGTCGAGTGCCCCCTCCGGACGATCCTGGGTCGTGAACCACACGGCAGCCGTCAGGCCGGCGAGCGCGACGACGAGCACGGCGACCGCAATGGTGATCCAGACGAAGGCCCTCGGCATAGTGAAGGCCGGGTTGCGCCGACCGCAATCAGTGTGCCAGCAGCTTCGGAGTCGCTCGCCCTATGTCCTACGCCGCAACGTCCTCGTTACGTGATGCTCGTACGGCAGCGAGCACCGCTGCGGCTACCCCGAGCACCCCCCACATCAGCGGATCCTCGAAAAACCCCGCGTACAGGAGCGCGTGGACGAAGAGCGCAAGCAGAACCGCGGAGAGTCCCACTCCCAGCGTGCGAGCCCGTCGTGTGACGAGAACCAGCGCCCAGCCTGCGGCGCCGAGTGTCCATGCATAGAGCCCGAAGCCGATCACGCCGAGCTCGGCTAGGACCGTGAGAGGCGTCGTATGCGAGGCGTTGCGGCTCGGTGAGCCCTTTCCGGTGAGCTCCGAGCTGGCGCGTGGCTGACCGCCGACCCCGACGCCTGCGGTCGGTCGCTCCTTGAACGCGTCGAGCGTGACGGTGACGAGCCGGGAGCGGCCACTCGTCACGTCCTTGGCGGATCGCCCACCGACGGCCGCCGCGGCCACGGCTCCAGCCGCAACCGCGACTACGAGAGCGCAAGCAATCAAGACGACGCGCATCCGCAGGCCCGATCCCACGAGGGCTACGCAGAACGTCACGGCGAAGAGCGCTACGAAGCTCGATTGCGAGTACGAGTAGAAGAGTCCCCAGAACAGGAACGCGACGAACACCGAGGCGACGACCCAGTCGACCGTCCGACCTCGCCGGATGAGGATGGCGACGAGGAGGACAGCGATTGGGATGACCAAGTACCGGCCGTACAGGCTCGGATCCTTGAAGAGCGACGTGACGCGGAAGAACGTGGTGTACGCGTTCGCGACCTCGACGTCTCTGGCGAAGAAAAGTGTCCGCGTATGCGCCTGCCAGATCCCGATTGCGGCGAACACAGAGCCGAGTGCCACGAGCGCGACGAGAAGCGCTCTGGGCAACCAGTACTCCACCGGTGAGCGAGCGACCGTCGCGAACCCAGCCACGAAGGGAAAGACGAAGAATGCGAGCGCGATTCCGCCTGCTCGCTCGTCCCACGTCCAGAGGAACGACGTCGCGGAAAACGTGACGAGAGCTGCGAGTGGCAGGGCCAGCAGGAAGGGGGGCGCGGCAGGGTGTTCGCCGCGGATGATCCGATGGCCGAGCGCGAGGACTGCGGCCGCGACCACGAGGTACAGCGGGAGGAGAAGAAACGCGTCCTCGGCGCCCACCCGGACCGGGATTCGAAACGGAGCGACGCAGAGGAGCACGACGGGAACGACCGGTGGGTAACGCGACAAGGGAACTGCGACGAGAATCGCGGCGACGACTCCCACACCGACCAGCCCGATGCCGGCCGGTTCCGTGAAGAGGAGCCGGAGGTCGTCGTCCCCCACGAGCGAGCGCCCGATGCCCGCCGTTGCCAGCCCGAGGAGCGCGAATCCCGCTAGTGGCAACAGGCGTCCACGTGGGATCAGCACGAGCACGGCGCCGAGCGCGCCGACGAGTGCGGCAACCTGAGCGGCGTCCGTGTGCTCCACGACGCGGGACGTTACGCGTTCAATGGTTGAATAGCGCGATGATCGAAGCCTGGAAGAAGGCGCTCGTGCTCGCGCCGCACACCGATGACGGTGAACTCGGCTGCGGGGGGACCATGTCGCGCCTCGTCGAAGGCGGCTGCGAGGTTCGTTACGTCGCGTTCTCGATCGCGACCCGCTCCCTCCCGCCAGGCTTCGAACCCGACACGCTCGCTCGGGAGGTTCGGGAGGCGACGGGTGAGCTAGGGATCCGCGAGGACTGGCTCACGGTCCACGACTTCGACGTGCGAACTTTCCCGGATCGCCGGCAGGACATCCTCGAGCTCCTGGTCGCGCTCTGGGAGGAGTACGAGCCGGACGTCGTCTTCCAGCCGTCCCACCACGACGTCCACCAGGATCATCAGACGATTGCCCAGGAAGGCCTGCGCGCGTTCAAGCGCACGACGATCCTCGGCTACGAGGTGCCCTGGAACAACTTCGACTTCTCGTACGGGGCGTACATCGCGCTCGAGAAGCGGCACATCGAGCGCAAGGTCGCAGCGTTGTCGCGCTACGCATCACAGCAGCACCGGCGCTATGCCGACCCCGAGTACATCTGGAATCTCGCCCGCGTGCACGGGGTGAACGTGAACCGCGAGTATGCCGAGTGCTTCCAGGTGTACCGAATCGTCGCCTAGTGACCGAGGCGTAACCGCGCGCCGATCGCCCTTCGCTCGGCGGGGAGGTAGAAGCGAAGAGGGAAGAGCACGAGCGGGTAGATCGCCGCAAGTGCCAAGGCCACGGGAAGTCCGCCACCCGCAAGCTTTCCGAGAGCAACGAGCGCGACGCCGGTCGACGCGGCGGTGACTACGCGGCGCCATTGGTACGGCACGGGATAGATCCGCTGCGCCCACCAGGCCATGCCTACGAACATCGTCGCGTACGCGGCGATGGTCGCGATCGCGGCGCCCATCATCCCGTAGCTCGGGATCAGCAGCAGATTCAGCGCGACGTTCACGGCCGCGGCCGCGCCGGTGACGACCCAGTTGAACTGCGTCCGCTTGGCCCGGCCGACGCCGATGGCGACGACGATGTAGGCAGCGAACGCAACGGTGGAGAAGGCGAGCGGCCCGACGACGCGTGACGAGCTTTCGAATGCCGGCGCCGCGATCCAGTCGACGATCCAGGGCGAGAGGAGCGCGAGTGCCGTCGCGACCCACGTCGTCAGGAGCACCAAGTAGGTCAGCACGTACCCGAATGTGCGCCGCGCCTCGGCGTCGTCCTCGATCGAGTAGGCGAACGCCGGCCACGCGAGCCGGAATGCGGTGAGCAGCAGAACCAGCGCCGAGGCGATTCGAACGCCGACGGAGTACAGGCCGACCTCCTCCGTGTCAGCGAGCTTCACGAGGAAGAGCCGGTCCGAGAAGTTCGTCACCCAGAGAAAAAGCGCAGTCGGCACGAGCGGGATGCCGAAGTGATTCATCCGGCGCAGGAGGCCTCGGTCGAATTGGAGGCCGAGCTGCTCGCGCCGATATGCGATGAGAACGGCGTACACGATCAGCGTGCCGGTGAAGTTGCCGACGATGACGCCGATCGGCCCCTTGTCGAGCGCTACGACGAGGAGGAGCGTCGCGCCGATAGTCAGGAAGATGTTGGTGAGGCTCGCCGAGACGAATGCGACCGATCGCTCCTCGACCCGGAAGAGCGAGGTGACCTGCTCGTAGTTCATGCCCGCCCAGAGGCCCACGAGCGCTGCCATGACGAGCTCGCTGTCGTCGGCCGATCCGAATAGGAGACTCGAGATGACACCCGACAGTGCGAGCCCGACCACGAGTCCGATCGTCGCCATCCCCATCGTGAACCAAAAGGACGTACGCAGGACGAGACGCCGCGCTTCGGGTTCCGGCGAGTCGAAGTAGAAACGGAAGAACGCGCTGTGGATCCCCATTCGAAGGACGATCCCGATCACCGTGCTGAGCGCGATCAGCGTCTCGACCTTTCCGTAGTCCGACGGCGAGAGGTAGCGCGTGTAGAGAGGGAGAAGAAGGACCGCGAGGATTCGCGAGACCAGCCCTCCGAGGCCGTAGATCGCGGAGTGCTTGCCGAGCCGCCTGAGCTGTCCGCCGAGTGCGCCCACCGTCACAGGCGAGCGTAGAGCGCGAGTAGGCGGTCGGCGACGCGATCGAGGTCGTGCACTTGCTCGACGTACGCTCGCGACTCGGCTCCGATCCGGCGACGCTCGGCCACCGATGCGACGAGCGGCTCAAGTCGGGCCTGCAGATCGTCCTTCGTGGCGCTTACGAGCGGAACGGCCGTGCCCAGCGCGTCCTCGGTGCGCCGGACGGCCTCCTCGTGCAGGAACGTGACGACCGGCTTGCCGAGAGCCATGCACTCGATGGCGAAAAGCCCGTACCAGCCCGCGTTCAGCTGGTCGACCACGATGTCGGCCTCGCGATAGCGCTCGAACGCCTCGTCGTGGTGGAGACCTTCGACGAGGACGAGGTCGGCGTCGAGGCCTTCGCACGCCGCGATGACGTGCTCGGTTCCTTTGCGCCGTCGCGACGACGGCGCGTGCAGGATCACTGGCCGTGCGCGGTCGCTGGGCGGCGCAGGATCGATGGCTTTCACGTCGATTCCGGGAGGGATCACCTCGGCCTCCGGCACCCAGCGAAGCGCGTCGTACGACCCGACCACCTCGGCGCCGGCCTTCTTCCCGAATCCGAGGTCCGCGGGGCTCTTCCCGCGAATGTCCGAGCCCAGGTAGTGCATCACGGACTTCTTGCGGAGAGCGCGCAGGATCGGGAACTGCACCGACTGCGGCACGAGCGTGAGCCCGAAGTAGAAGTGAAAAACGTCCGTGTGCGGCAGGAGCTTCAGCAGGGCGGACCACTGAGCGAGCTGTTTCCGCGCGAAGCCGCCGTGGCGCTCGAGCGACCAGTCGGCCTCGGAGTGAAGCTCGTAGCGGTTGAAGACCACGAGTTGCGCGTCTATTCCGCGCTGGCGGAGCGCCTGGACGTTCGTCCACGGTACGCCTGCCGTGTTGACCGGGCAGTGGACGACACGCAGCCGCCCGCCGTGCTCAGTCAAGGTGGATGCCGTCGTCGACCAGCTGCTCGAGGCGACGCTCGTTCTCTGTTTCCAGCATCGCCTTCATGGTCTGGCCCATCGTCGATCCCGGGTACACCCAGATCTCCGGGTGCACCAGGATCTGGAGCCAGGGGAACCCGCCACCTCTCAGCTCCTCGTGCGGGCAGCCCGAGCGCCAGTGCTGGTTCGAGTCGGACCGATACGTCGGCGGCGAGAAGTACGGCTCCGCGTAGACGTTGACCGCGCCGGGGATCTCCACTGACATGTACTCGGAGTTCGGGTTGTGCCACGACACGACGCCGTCGAAGCGATCGTCCAGCTGGACGTTCGGATACACGGCGTGCAGCCCTACCGCATGTCCTAGCTCACGAAGCCGAGCAATCGCCGCGACCCCCTCGCTCGACGCGAGGTTGTAGAAGACGGACTCGGTCATGAGCAGGTAGGTCGTTGCAACGCCGAGATCGGCCTCGAGCTCGGCCATCTGCACTGCGGCGGCGAGCGAGAGGTCGATGTCGTGGCGGAGGAAGAGGTCACCGCGCTCGAGTCCTTCCCCGAATCGCTGAAAGCGATAGCCACCGGCGTGTGCCGCCTCGAGGATCTCGCGGTAGTGCCCGAGTTCGAACGAGCAGCTCACGCTGCAACCTCGCGCAGTCCGCGTCCCCGCGTTTGCTCGCTCGCGTGCTTCTCATAGCGTCCTGCGCTGACGAAGAGAACGGTCCTCACGAGGATCGATGCTAACGAGGGCGCGAGCTAGCTCGTGATCCCCCCGGGCGGGAAGAGCCACGGCGACACGCGGTTCCAGCGGCCGATCTCGCAGCCATTGGTGCGGGTGAACGTCACCCAGATCCGCTTTCCGGAAACCGTTCCGACGACGCGGGCCTTCTGCGGTCCTCCGTAAATCTGGGTGCAGACGATGCCTGGCGGCAACGGCGCGAAGAGCTTCGCCCCGCCCTTGGCGAGTCGGCGGCATGCGACAGCCTTTCGCGGCATCGACCCCCGAGGGGGGTTGCAGCGGAGCGTCCACGTCACGCTCGAGGCCGTGTTCGCGCCGTTCTCCCAGTAGGTGACGCGCAGCGATGTGCGCGACGTCGTGGCAGCGAGTGAAAGCGTGCAGAGGGACAGCCCTGCACATACTGCGACGAGCGCGACATGAGCACGCATGTGCTCAGGGTACTGTCACTTGCCGTGCGTACACCCAAAGGCCGCCGAATCGCGGTGTTCGTCGGGGCCGTCGTCGTTGTCGCGGTTCTCCTGCCGGTCGGCGCGCGAGTCGTCGCAAGCCGGTATCACGACGACTCTCTCTGGGCGAACTCCCTGCGGTCTCTTGGCGGACTCCAGATCCCGTTTGACTTCGAGGTGTTTCTGCGAGCGGCTGAGAGCGTGCGAGACGGAGAGAGCCCATACGTCGATCCCGATCTCGTGGTGTCCGAAGGCCAATCGGCGCCATACGTCTATCCGCCAGTTCTGGCGTTCCTGGTCACGCCCCTGACGCTGCTTCCGGAAACGGTTCGCGGCTCCTCGACGCCCGGCGTTCTATTCACCCTGATCCTGATCGCGTGCACGGTTGGCGCGCTCTTCGCGCTCGGTATCAGGGACTGGCGGTGTTACCCCGTCGCGCTCCTCTACCCGGTGACGCTCGAGAACTTCGAGTACGGCGCGATCGGACCGGTGCTTGCTCTTCTCGTGGCATTGGGGTGGCGCTACCGCGACCAAGGTGCGCAAGTGGCGGCGGCCATCGGTCTGGCGGTCGTCCTGAAGGTGTTCCTCTGGCCGCTGGTGGTCTGGCTCGCGGCGACTCGTAGGTGGAAGGCCGCCGCCGGTGCGGCCGGAACGGCCGTCGGGCTCGCGCTTGTCTCGTGGGCCGCCATTGGTCTTCACGGCCTCTCGGAGTATCCGGCGCTCTTGCGACGTCTTTCCGATGTGGAGGCCGAGAACTCGTATTCAGCCTTTGCGCTCCTTCGAGCCGTCGACGTTCCCGAGATCGCTGCTCGGGGAGTCGTGGTGGCAGCGTGCGCGGGGCTCATCCTCCTCGCTTGGCGCGCGGCGCACGATTTCGATGCCGATCGTGACGAGCGGGATAGACGTTCACTGACGCTTGCGCTCGCGGCAGGCTTCGTCCTGACACCCATCCTTTGGCTCCACTACCTCGTTCTTCTCGTCATCCCCATCGGCTTGGCCCGCCCGCGGCTGTCCGCGTTGTGGTTCGCGCCGCTCACCCTCACGGTGTTCGAGGCGCTCGACTGGTACCGAGGGTGGCCGCGTGGGGACGGACGGGCTCTCGCTAGCGTCGCCGTACTCGTCAGCCTGGTGTTCGTCGTCTCGGTGAAGTCGCGCCTCCACGCGTCAGACAGATCACGAGGCATTCCCACTCGTGCGTAAACTCGCCGCGTGGCGCTGACCGGGAAGAAGATCGTGATCACCGGCGGCGCCGGGTTCATCGGCACGACACTCGCACGTCGGCTCGTCGACGACAACGAGGTCGTCGCCCTCGACAACCTCCACCGCGACACGCTCGGGGGCACGACTCTCGCCGAGCATCCGAACTTCACGTTCGCGGAAGGGGACGTTCTCGACTCCGAACGCCTCACAGACGTCTTCCGCGGGGCGACCCACATCGTGCACTGCGCCGGGATCGCCGGCGTGGACACGGTGCTGGCGAGCCCGGTGCGCACGATGCGCGTAAACGTCATCGGGACGTACAACGTGCTCGAGGCAGCGCTTCGATCTGGCGACACGATCGAGCGGCTCGTCGACTTCTCCACCAGCGAAGTATTCGGCCAACACGCGTTCAACGTGCACGAGGCGCACGTGACGACGATCGGCTCCGTTGGCGAGGCTCGTTGGACGTATGCGGTCTCGAAGCTCGCGGGTGAGCACATGGCTCACGCCTACCATGCCGAGCTCAAGCTGCCGACGACGTCGGTGCGCCCTTTCAACGTCTACGGGCCAGGCCAGGTAGGCGGCGGTGCGATCCGTGCGTTCATCGAGGCTGCTCTCGCCGGCCGTGATCTCACGATCCACGGCGACGGCTCCCAGATCCGGGCCTGGTTGTACGTCGATGACATGGTGAACGGCACGCTCCTCGCGCTCGAAAGCCCCAACGCCGTCGGTGAGAGCTTCAACATCGGCAATGCGCGCTCCGCCGTCACGATCCACGATCTCGCGCAGCGGGTGAAGCGCCTCTCGGGATGCCCGGGCGTCATCGTCTTCCACCCCCTCCACTACACCGATGTCGAGCTTCGCATTCCGAATGTGGACAAGGCGCGTGAGCTGCTGGGCTTCGAAGCAGAGGTCGATCTCGACGAGGGGCTCGAACGAACCATCGCGTGGTACCGCGAGCGGCTCGCGACATGAGCGAGCCGATCCGGCTCGCGCGGCCTGACGTCGGTGCGGCCGAGCTGGCAGCGGTTGGAGAGGTGATCGCCACCGGGCAGCTGACCATGGGGCCGAAGGTGGAGGAGTTCGAGGCCGCGGTCGCGGGCGTTGTAGGGACGGCTCATGCCGCCGCCGTTTCGTCTGGGACGGCCGCGCTGCATCTCGCGCTCCTCGCGCTCGAGATCGGCCCGGGAGACGAGGTGATCGTGCCCGCGTACACGTTTCCGGCCACCGCCAATGTCGTCGAGCTGTGCGGCGCGCGCGCCGTGCTCGTCGACATCGATCCGGACACCTTCGACATCGATCCGTCGGCCGTGGCCGCGGCGGTGACCTCGAAGACAAGGGCCGTGATGGCGGTTCACCTCTTCGGCCGTCCGGTGGACTGGGCCGCGCTGCAGACAGCTGTTCCGCAGGACGTGCCGCTCGTTGAGGACGCAGCCGGCGCCCTCGGCGCCCGTTATCGCGGGACGCCGTGCGGTGCGCTCGGTGTTGCCGCCTGCCTCTCATTCCATCCGCGCAAGATCGTGACGACGGGTGAGGGCGGCGCCGTCACGACGGACGAGGCTGCGCTGGATGCCGCCGTTCGCCGGTTTCGCCATCACGGCTGGGCCACACTCGGTGACATGCCCTCGCCGGGCTTCAACTACCGGTTGCCCGACCTCCTGTGCGCGATCGGCATACCCCAACTCGCTCGGCTCGAGGAGCTGCTCGCTGCGCGCGAGCGCGTCGCGCGCTGGTACACGGAGCGGCTCGAACACTTCGTGCTGACGCCGAGCGCTGCCGACGGCGACCGGCACGGCTGGCAGGCCTACGTGGTGCAGCTCGATCGGCGCGACGAAGCCCTCGCAGCGCTCCGTGCAGCGGCGATCGAGGCGCAGATCGGGACCTGGGCTCTCCATCGGCTCGAGCCGTATCGGCCACAAGGCGCGTTTCCCGGCGCCGACCGTGCGTTCGAACGCGCCCTCGCGCTCCCGTTCGCGACGACGACGACCGAAGCGGAGGTCGAGCGAGTGGCGGCGGTCTTGACAGCGTTGTGAGTGAGTGATAACTTCGTTGATCGATGACGACAGCAACGAGACACACGGCAGACGAAAGGCGCGAGGACGTCCTCATCGCTGCAGTTGAGGAATTCGCACGTGCGGGCTTCCATGGTGCTTCGACGGATGCCATCGCACGGCAGGCGGGAATCTCGCAGCCGTACCTGTTTCGACTCTTCGGCTCGAAGAAGGATCTGTACCTCGCGTCGGTTCGCCGGTGCTTCCGGCGGACTCTCGAATCGATGCAGCAGGCCGCCGAGGGCCTGCGTGGCGAGGAGGCCCTGTCGGCGATGGGCGAGGCGTACGGAGTGCTGCTGAAGACGGATCCGACGATGCTCCAGGCGCAGCTCCAGACCTACGCTGCGGCGCTCGACGACACCGACGTGCGCCAGGCAGTACGCGAGGGGTACGGCGACCTCTACACATACGTCGAGCGAGTGTCGGGCGTCTCGGCGCCGCGCCTCGCGCGTTTCTTCGCGATGGGGATGCTCTTCAACGTCGTCGGTGCCATGGGCCTCCACGAGGAGGAGACGCCCGAGCCGTGGGCCGTGCGCCTCATGGCCGGCTGTACCGATCACGACCCCGAATAGACCGCGTGATCTCTCTTTTTTCCTGCAATTGTGAGTAATAAGTCACTACGCAGCGAGGAGTAACGATGACCGCCAGTACCAGGACTCTGTGGACGTTCGCGATCACGTCGATCGCGCTTTTCATGGTCGTGCTCGACAACCTCGTCGTCTCGACCGCACTCCCGGTCATCCGCGTCGATCTCGGCGCGTCGATCGAGGAGCTCGAGTGGACGGTGAATGCGTACACGTTGACGTTCGCGGTCTTCGTGCTCACCGGAGCCGCCCTCGGCGACCGATTCGGCCGCAAGCGGATGTTCTTGATCGGCGTCGGGCTCTTCACCGCCGCCTCGGCCGCCGCCGCGCTTGCGCCGTCGGCCGATTGGCTGATCGCTGCACGCGCGCTACAGGGATTCGGCGCGGCGATCGTCACGCCGCTGACGTTGACCATCCTGAGCGCCGCGGTCGCCCGTGAGAAGCGCGGCCTTGCGCTCGGCGCCTGGTCGGGAATCGCAGGCCTCGCGGTCGCCATGGGCCCGCTCGTCGGGGGTGCAGTCGTCGACGGCATCTCCTGGCAGTGGATCTTCTGGCTGAACGTCCCTGTCGGGATGCTCCTGTTGCCGCTCGCGTTGATGCTGCGTGAGAGCACCGGGCCCGACAAGGCGCTCGACATCCCCGGCCTCGCGCTGGCAAGCGGCGGGTTGCTCGGGATCGTCTGGGGCCTCATCCACGGCAACGGCGACGGCTGGACGAGCCCGACGATCGTCGGTGCGCTCCTGGTCGGCGCGTTCCTGCTCGCCGCCTTCGTCGCGTGGGAGCGTCGGACACCTCAGCCGATGCTGCCGATGAGGTTCTTCCGCAACCGCGCCTTCGCCGCGGCGAACGGCGCGTCGCTCCTCATGTACTTCGGCATGTTCGGCTCGATCTTCCTGCTCAGCCAGTTCTTCCAGACCGCGCAGGGCTACTCACCGCTCGGCGCCGGTCTCCGCATTCTCCCGTGGACCCTCATGCCGATGTTCGTCGCTCCGGTTGCCGGTGCCCTGTCCGATCGCATCGGAGGCAGGCCGTTGATGGCGACTGGTCTTGCACTGCAGGCCATCGGGCTGGGTTGGATCGCGGCGGTCTCGACGCCGACCCAGGGCTACGCTTCGTTCGTCGTCCCGTTCGTCGTCTCCGGCATTGGGATGGCACTGTTCTTCGCACCGGTTGCAAACGTCGTCCTCTCGGCTGTCCGGCCGCAGGAGGAGGGCAAGGCGTCCGGCACCAACAACGCCATCCGCGAGGTCGGCGGCGTGCTTGGAGTAGCCGTTCTCGCCTCCGTCTTCGCTCGCTCGGGCGGATACGCGTCTCCCGAGACCTTCACCGAAGGGCTCGTGCCGGCACTCTGGATCGGGGCTGCGGTCCTCGGGGCGGGCTCCCTCGTTGCACTCCTCATTCCCCGGAAGCGACGATCGGACCGCGCCGTCGTCCGACAGCCGGGCGGATTGGTGCTCGACGAAGCCGCATAGCTCGCCGCCGGAACCTGGTGGGGTCGGCCCCCTGGAGCCCAAGGGGGACCACCGCCATGCGCCACCACTCCGGGCCCACCGGTTTCCCCCAGCCTCCTCCCTGACCACGATCTGCTCCCGCGCGGGCCCCCTGCCCCTCATGACGTTGTAGGTTGATTCAACATTCTGAGAGCGCAATAGAAAAGGGAGCCGAGAAAATCTCTCAGCTCCCTTTTCAATGATCAGATCTGCGACTTCGCGTTGACCGTCGTCATCAACCAACACAAGCGCCGGTTACGCTCTTGGAGGCGTTCCTTCAGCGTTCGATACAACTGCGTCGATCTGGATCAAAGCGTCTTCAGGTAGAGCCGATACACCGACTGTTCTTCGCGCAGGAATGCCGCCTGGGAAGAACGTCGCGTAAACCTCGTCAACGGCATCGATGTCTGCGATATCTCTAAGGAACAGGTTGACTTTCACTACGTCATCCATACTATGGTCGATGCTTTCGACAATCGCCTTGATGTTCTTTAGGCACTGTCCAGCCTGCTCTCTTACGCCACCAACTACCATCTCACCGGTTCTTGCGTCTACGGGCAGTTGAGCCGATAGATGGTTGTAATGAGAAAAAGCCACCGTTTGTGTGTGCAGTGAGTTTCTCGGTGCATCTTCCGTATTGTTTGCCAGTATGACGATTCCATGTCTGTCTTCAACAGCTTGTGGCGGCGTACCGTCTCCGTGTGACACTACCGCCTCGATTTGCACCAAGGCATCCATAGCGAGAGCTGACGCTGCAACTGTCGTCCGTGCAGGAACATAAGCGGCTGTCCGGGCGATGGCCGAGTCCGGGAAGAACGTTGTATAGACATCGTCTACGGTTTCAATATCCGAAAGGTTCTTGAGAAAGACCGTCACTTTGACAATGTCGTCAAAAGGAACGTCGATGCTATTCAAAACGGCCTTGATGTTCTTTAGGCACTGTTCAACCTGCTCTCGTACGCCACCGGCTACGACGTTGCCAGATTGTGGGTCGATAGGTAGCTGAGCTGAAATATTGTTGTAATGAGAGAACGCTACAGTCTGCGTAGATAGAGAAGTTCTTGGTGCGTCTTCTGTGTTCTTGGCAACTTTTATGAGGTCGCCTGCTTGTGGTGCATCTGGAATCGTACCTTCGCCGTTCGCCACAAGTGCTTCGATTTGCACCAATGCATCCATGGGCAAAGCTGCAACTGCAACGGTCGTCCGTGTAGGAACATAGTTCGGGAAGAACGTCGCATAGACCTCGTCTACAGCGTCGAGATCTGAGATATCGGCGAGAAAAATAGTGATTCTAACAACATCGTCCATGACATGATCGATACTTTCGACAATGGCCTTGATATTCCTTAGACACTGTTCAGCCTGCTCTCTTACACCACCGGCTACTTTGTCACCGGACTTTGGATCGATAGGTAATTGAGCTGAAAGATTATTGTAATGAGAGAAAGCTGTAGTTTGTGAGTATGGACCCAGATTGCTTGGAGCGTTCTCCGTATTTCTTGCCAATACTGCGTTATAACCACTCATGATGGCATTCGCCTTTCAAGGTAGGAAGTTAGATTGTTCGACTGCCTGGTGAGGACTGACGATCTCGTAGAATCTCTCTGCTAGGCGCTTTGTGGTCTTGCTGATTGCCAACTCCTTTTCAGGTCACGGGTTCTTTAGGGCCCATCTTGGACCGGACGGGGGGAATACTATGAACTTCCGCGGCCTCGGGCCCCATCGGTGATTCCCCGTACCTGCCTAGCCGGAACTACGGAGCGCGCGTCAGCCTCTCGGAGGGAGACGCGAGCTTGTCTTGCGAGGGGCCGCATAGAACACGCCAACGGCTTGCCAGTGGTACCGTCGCCGCGTGGCGAGAGAGGATGCCCCCCGCTACGAGCCGCCGGACGCCTTCGCGGTACCGCGCTACACGGGCGTGAAGACCTTCGCGCGGTGTCCGCTCGTCGAGAGCCCCGCAGGCGTCGACGTCGCCGTGCTCGGAATCCCCTTCGACACGGGTACGACCTACCGTCCGGGCACACGCTTCGGCCCCGAGGCGGTGCGGTCGGCATCGATGATGCTTCGCCCGTTCAACCCCGTTCAGGGCACGCAGGTCTTCGGCCGTCTTTCCGTGGCGGATCTCGGGGATGTCGCGGTAACGCCAGGGAACGCCGAGAAGACGATGGGGCAGATCGCGGAACGGCTCGAGCCAATTCTTCGGGCGGGCACCCGGACGCTCTGCCTCGGCGGAGATCACACGGTCGTCCTCGGTGAGCTCCGTGCGCATGCGGCGGTGCACGGGCCTCTCGGGCTGGTTCTCCTCGATGCCCATGCGGACGTCTGGGATCGCTACGTCGGCGAGCGCTACTACCACGGCTCGCCGTTTCGGCGGGCGTTCGAGGAGGGGCTTCTCGATCCGAGCCGATCGTTGCTCGCCGGCATGCGGGGATCGCTGTACGGCCCCGATGACGTAGCGATGCCAAAAGACCTGGGGTTCGAGGTGATTCCCTGCGAGGAGCTCGTCACGATGACCGCCGAGGAGTACGGAGCCCGTGTCCGCAGCCGGACGGGCGAAGGGCCGCTGTTCCTTTCGTTCGACATCGACGTCCTCGACCCCGCGTTCGCGCCAGGAACAGGCACTCCCGAGGCCGGGGGTCTTTCAACGCGCGAGGCGCTGGGATTCGTCCGCTCGCTTCGCGGCCTGAAGTTCTCCGGATACGACGTCGTCGAGGTCAGCCCACCGTACGATGGGCCCGGAGTGCCGACGGCCGTTGCTGCGTCGAATGTCGCGTTCGAGCTCTTGACGCTCGACGTACTCGCGACGATGCCAGCGTGACCCGGCACACGCGGCGGGTCGGGACGATCGTCCTCACCGCCGCAGCGATCGCATATCTCGTGTGGAAGGTCGAGATCGGCACGGTGCTCGACGTCCTCGCCGACACCGATCTCGCCTGGTTCGCGCTGTCCTTCTCGATCATGTTCGTGACGGTTCCGGTGCTGGCCATGCGGTGGGGCTGGCTTCTCCGCGCACACGCGATCGAAGAGCGGATCCCATGGCTGACCCGCGCGTACTTCGTCGCGTACACGGCGGGCCAGGTGCTGCCGACCTCACTCGGAGGTGACGCTGTGCGCGTCGTCGAGACAACGCGCCGGCATGCGGGTCGCGCAGCAGTCGTGACCGGCACCGTGCTCCTCGAGCGCGGGCTCGGTGGGGCGGCGACCGTCCTCCTCGGCGCCGTCGGCTTCCTCCTCTCGATCGGCCGGTACGACATCAGCGCGTACCTCTGGCTCGAGGGGGTCTTCGTCTTCGGGACGCTCGTGCTCGGGTTCCTGTTCTTCGCGCGCTCCGCCAGGCCGTTGCTGCGACGCGTGAAGCCACAGTTGGAGCGGGTGCGCCTTGCTGGTCCCGTGGAATCGTTCTACGAGGGCATCCACCACTACCGGGGGCGACCGCGGTTGCTCGGCGACGTGTTCGCGGTCACGCTCGCCGTGCAGACGGTACGCATACTGGCGATCTGGGCGGCGGCCAAGGCCGTGGGGATCGACCTCGATCCGCGGATCTACTACGTCTTTGGTCCGCTGCTCTTCCTGGTGATGCTCGTGCCCTTTACGTTGAACGGTCTCGCCGTTCGGGAGGCGTTCTTCGTCAGCTTCCTCGGCACCGTCGGCGTCGGCGCGAACCAGGCGTTCGCCGCCGGATTCCTCTACTTCCTCGTCACGCTTCTCATGGCGATTCCCGGCGGTGCGATCTTGCTCTGGGAGGGACTCCGCGCCGAGGCGCGACCGCGGACCGAGCATGGCTAGCGAGACCCGTGTCGTGGCCGTCGTCGTCACCTACGACGCGCTGCCTTGGATCGAGCTCTGCCTCGACTCGCTGCGCGGCGTCGACACCGTCGTCGTCGACAACGGTTCGCGCGACGGCACCGTCGACCTCGTGCGCGAGCACTTCCCTGAGGTGCGACTCCTCGAGGCCGAGAACAGGGGACTCGGCGCAGGCTGGAACATCGGCCTGCGCGCGACCGAGAGCCGCTTTGCACTCCTGCTGAACGCCGACGCCTGGCTCGCTGCCGGCGCGCTCGACCGCCTTCTCGACTTCGCGGACACGCGATCGCGTGCGGCGGTGATCGGGCCGCGCCTTCTCAACCAGGACGGGACGCTGCAGCGTTCGGTTCGCGGATTCCCGACCTTGTGGCGGCTCGCAACGGAGTACTTCTTCCTGCGCAAGCTCGCCCCGGGGTCGGCGGCCCTGAACGCGTTCTACGCAGGGGGCTTCGACCACGACGAGACGAAAGACGTCGAGGTCGTGATGGGTGCGTGCATGCTCGTGCGCCGCGAAGCCGTCGACGAGATCGGCTACTGCGACGAGGACTACTTCCTCTTCAGCGAGGAGACCGACTGGTGCTTCCGCTTCCGCGAGGCCGGCTGGGAGGTCGTCTTCTTCCCCGGTGCCGAGTGCGTGCATGTGCGCGGCGCTGCGCACGGCGGGCGCCTCTATCGGGAGAACCTGCGCGGGCACCTGCTCTTCCTGTCGAAGCACCGCGGGCCGAAGACGGCGGAGCGTGCGCGCCGTCTCCTGCTCGCCTCGCTGCGCTTGCGCGGGATCGTGTTCCGAGGCGAGCGCGGTCACTCCTATCGAGAAGCGGCGGCGTGGCTCGCCTCGGGGAATGCGGCCGCGCTTCTCGAGCGCTGACGATGGTCTTTCTCTACATGAAGCTCGCCCTTGCGACTGCGGTCGTACTTGCGCCGGGGTGGCTCCTCGCGCGCACTTTCGGCGTCCGCAGCGTCTCGGCCAGCCTTGCGTGGGCACTCGTCGTCGTGTTCTGCGCACTCGCGGCCACGTTCGCGCTCGGCTCAACGCTGACGCTCGCCTTGGTGCTGCTGGCCGCCATCGCACTCGGAGTAGCGGCGCTCGGACTATTCCGTGGTTGGTCTCAGGCCGCGAAAGCCCCGGGGCGGATGTGGGCACTCTTCTGGGGCGCGATCGTCGGCGTGCTCTTGTGGATAGCGGCGCCGTCTGTTCAGGGCGACGGCCTCTTCCACCTTGCCCGCGCGCGGAAGCTTCTCGACCTGGACGCGCTCTCGCTGGATCGGGTATCGGAGTTCGCAGACGGGAGCCTTCATCCGGGGTACGCGTTCCCGCTCTGGCACGGTTTCCTCGCGCTGATCGCGAAGGTTGCCGGCGAGGATCCGGAGCGCGTCGTCGTTCACCTGCCGTCGATCCTCGCTCCGCTCGCGGTCGTGGTCGCCTTCGAGGCGGGGTGGGCGCTCTTCCGGCGGACCTGGGCTGCCGGCGTCACCGCCGCCGCGCAGGTGGCGATGATCAGCTTCGCACCGGGGATGGGCGGCGCCTACGTCTTCCTCTCCCTCCCGGCGACGTCATCGCGGCAGCTCCTCGTGCCGGCGGCGCTCGCACTGGCGCTCGAGTCCGTACGGTCTCCCTCGCTCGGGCTGGTCGCCTCGACGGCGGCAGCGGGGTTCGCGCTCGCCGTCGTCCATCCCACCTACGCGATCTTCCTTTGGATCCCGTTCGTCGGCTTCCTCGCCGTTCGGGCGCTCTGGGAGCGGAAAGACCTGCAAACGGGGGCGATGGCGCTGGGAGCGCTCTTCGTCCCGGCCGCGCTCTTCATGCTCTGGCTGCGTCCGATCGTGGACGACACGCGCTCGGTGTCGCCGGATGCGGACGAGCTGCGGCGCGCGTTCGAGCAGTACCGAGGCCAGCTCGTCGTCCACTCGGACACGTCGTACAACCTTGCGCCGGAGGTGTTCACACGCGCGGGCGCCGTGGCCGTTGCGGCGCTTCTCCTCATACCGCTTGCCGGCTTTGCCGCACGGCGGCGGTGGTCCGCGTACGTGGTCGGCGGATCGCTCGCCGTCTTCGCCGTGCTGCTGATCCCGATCCTGTTCACGGGCGTCGCGGATCTCGTCTCGATCTCTCAGGCGCGCCGTGCGGCCGGATTCCTCCCGTTCGCATTCGCCTTCGCCGGCGGTATGGGAGTGCTCGCACGGGTCGTGGGGCCGCTGCTCCTGCCGCTCGCGCTCGGCGCCGGGATGTTCTTCCAGATCGTCTACCCGGGCGACTTCGAGTACATCCTGAAGGACCCGGCGCCGGCGTGGATCGTTTGGATCTCGGTCGCTGGTGCCGTCGCCGCGTTGGTTATTGGATTCGTGCGGCGACGGCCGGCACTCGAGAAGGGTGCGGCGCTCGCTGCGGCTGCGTTCCTCGCTCCGGTAATCGGAGGTGGTCTGCTCGACTGGAACCCTCCGGACCCACCTGCGATCGCGACGCTTTCGCCCGGTCTCGTCGACGCGGTGCGCGAGTCCGTGGCTCCCGGGACGATCGTGTTCTCGGATACGGAGACGAGCTTCCGCCTCGCGGCGTCCGCCCCGGTGTACATCGCCGTCGCTCCGCCTGGACACGTCGCGGACACCGAAGAGAACCGGCCGTATGAGCGCGCGCGGGACGCGCGGAGCTTCGCGCGAACGGGCGACCTCTCCATCCCGGCGAGCTATGGCGCGGAGTTCGTCGTCGTCGATCGACTCCGGTCGCGGCAGGAGCTCGACCTTCCTGTCGTCTTCGAAGACGAGCGCTTCACGCTCTATCGACTCACGTCTCCCGCCTAGCGCGGAGATCCCCAGCCGCCGCCGCCGGGCGTCTCGATCCGGACGAGGTCGCCCGCTCGGAGGTCGAGCGTCGCGAACGCCGGCAGCTCCTCGCCGTTCAGCAGGTTGCGGCCGGGGAGACCGTCGGCGCCTCCCTCCGCTCCGCGCGGGGCCAGCGCTCGCCGTTGCGTGAGGAGCGAGAGACGGCAGGCCGCGAGGGCGCGCAACTCACGCACAACGCCGTTCCCGCCTCGGTGACGACCCGTTCCACCCGACCCGACGCGCAGCTCGTAGCGCTCCACGCGAAGTGGATACGCGAGCTCGAGCGCCTCGATCGGCGTGTTGAGGGTGTTCGACATAGCCACGTGCACGCCCGAGGGGCCGTCCGCGTCAGGGCACCCGCCCTGACCTCCCCCGATGGTCTCGTAGTACGTGAAGCGGTCGTTTCCGAAGACGACGTTGTTCATCGTCCCTTGTCCCTGTGCCGGAACGGGCACGGCGACACCGAGAGCGGCGAAGACGACGTCCACGATCCGACTCGACGTCTCGGTGTTGCCGGCAGCAACGGCTGCGGGGAAGCGAGCGTTGACAAGGCAGCCCTCCGGGGCGCGTACCGCCACGGGCTCGAACGCGCCACCCGAGGCCGGCAAGTCCGGCGCGGTTAGGCAGCGCACGACGTAGAAGCAGGCCGAGCGCGTGACGGCGAGGGGGCAGTTCAGGTTGCCCGCGTGCTGGGGAGCAGTTCCGTCGAAGTCGATCTCGATTTCGTCGCCCCGGATCGTCACCGCCGCGCGCAGCTCGAGTAGCCCGTCTTGGGTCTCGAGTGCGTCCACGGCTTCGTAGCTTCCGTTCGGAAGCGCCAGGATTCCTGCGCGCACGACGCGCTCCGAGTATGCGAGCAGCTCGTCCATCGCGGCCGCGACCCGCGCTCGTCCACGCCGTGCGCAGAGCTCGTCGATCCGCCGCTCGGCCAGATGGTGCGCTGCGAGCTGCGCGCGGAGGTCGCCACGGCGCTCGTCCGGATTGCGCGTCTGACCGATCAGCGCCTCGAGTGCCGCATCGTCGAGCCGCGTCGGGGGAATGACGACACCCTCCTCGACGAGTGTCCGCGACCCGGAAGGGAGGCTGCCGGGCTCCGATCCGCCGACGTCCGCGTGGTGCGCGCGCGTGACCGCGTACCCGAGCGCTGTCCTCGTGACGATCGTCAGGTCAGGGAGATGCGTGCCCCCCGCGTACGGATCGTTGAGGATCCAGGGCTCGCCGGGGCTCGGCTCGTGGGCACGCACGGCGGCTACGGCCTCTGGCATCGCCCCGAGATGAACCGGAATGTGCTCGGCTTGCGTGACCATTCGTCCGCTCTCGTCGAAGAGTGCGGTCGAGCAGTCGCGACGTTCCTTGATGTTCGCCGAGAAAGCCGAGCGGATGAGCACGGCTCCCATCTCCTCCGCGATCGCGCGCAGGCCAGCACCGATGACCTGGAGCTCGACTGGGATCACGGCGTTTGCCTCAGCACGAGGGTGCCGTGTGAGTCGGTCTCTCCCGACCAGCCCGCCGGGATCCACGCTGTCGCACCTTCGAGCGCGAGCGCCTGAGGGCCTCGGGCCGCGTACATCGGCCCCTCGACGAGGACGGGCGGCGCGGGTCGTACCTCGGCGGTTCGGACTGCGACGAGCTCGAGCGCACGATCGTGATCTGCATACCCGTAACGGTGCGCATGCGCCTCGTGGAAACGCTCTGCGAGACCCGCTCCGAGTGGCACGGTGAGCTCGAACGACTGTCCCGCGTACCGAATGTCGGCCTCGCCTTGTCCGGGCAGCTCACCGGCGTCTTCGAGAGCGATGACGTACGAGCGCACGAAGTCACGCCGCTCGTCGGCTGCGACAAGCCCGAGCGCCGAGAGGACTCCGGCCGCTGCCGGCACGAGCACCGTCGCCATCCCGAGCTCCTCCGCGAGCGCGCACCCGTGCAAGGGGCCCGCACCCCCGAATGCGACGAGCGCGAAGTCGCGTGGGTCGAGTCCTTGCTCGACCGATACGACGCGCAGCGCACGAACCATCTCCGCATTGACCACGTCGAGCACGGCCTCCGGGTCGAGCTCGCCGAGCGCCGTAGTGGCAGCCTTCGTGTCCAGCTCGATTCCACCGGGTAGAGACTTCGGCAGCCGTCCGAGCACGAGGTTGGCGTCGGTCACCGTCGCCCGCACGCCACCGCGCCCGTAGCACGCTGGGCCCGGTGTTGCGCCCGCGCTTTCGGGGCCGACGCGTATCGCTCCGCCCTCGTCTAGCCAGACGATCGATCCGCCGCCGGCTCCGACCGTATGCACCGCAAGCGTCGGCAGTCGAATGGGGAAGCCGCCGACGTCGCGCTCGTGCTCTCGCCGGGCGACGCCGTCGACGACTGCGCAAACGTCGGTGGAGGTTCCGCCCATGTCGAAGGACAGCGCGTTGTCGAATCCTGCGAGCGCGGCGATGCGTGCGGCGCCGACGACACCCGCTGCCGGGCCGGAGAGCAGAGCGAACGCAGCGTGCGTGGCTGCTTCGTCGAGTGTGGTGACGCCTCCTGAGGAGCGCATGACCAGCGGCTCTTGCAGACCTGACTTACGACATGCGTCGGAAAGCGCTCCGAGATAGCCGGCGAGCACGGGGCCGAGGTAGGCGTCGACGACGGTGGTCGAGGCGCGCTCGTACTCCCGGAACTCGGGCGCGACCTCGCGTGACGCGACCACGTGCGCGGATGGGTATCGGCTCCGGATCTCCGCGGCGAGCGTCTCCTCGTGCTCGGTGTCGCGGAAGGCGAAGAGAAGGCAGACCGCAACGGCTTCGGCGTCCAGCTCTGGCAAAGAATCGAGCTCGAGCGGCACGAGCTCACCGGCCGGGCCGATCCGTCCCCGGACTCCGATGCAGCGGTCGAGTGGGACGAGCGGCGGCGCGTGCTCGGCGCAGGGCCGGTACAGGTGCGCGCGCGTCTGTCGACGCAGGTGGAGGAGGTGCTCGAACCCCGCTGTGGTGACGAACGTGGTGCGTGCGCCGCGCCTCTCGAGGAGCGCGTTCGTGGCGATGGTCGTGCCGTGGGTGAAGCGATCGACGCCGTCGATCCCGAGTGCGGCGGCTGCAGCGACAACCGACTCCTCCTGACGAGCTGCCGTAGGCACTTTGACCGTACGAACCTTCCCGTCGACGACCAGGACGGCGTCGGTGAAGGTCCCGCCGACATCGATCCCGAGCGCACGCATCGTCGCATTCTCCACGGCGGACCGCAGTAGAGTTGTCCGCGACGTGCACCGCCTCGTCTGTCTCGGGCTCAGCCATCGCACTGCTCCGGTCGAGCTGCGCGAGCGCATCGGCGCTCTCGGACTCGGTGCCGAGCGCTGCCCGGCCGTCGTCGAGCACGCGACTCTTCAGACGTGCTACCGCGTGGAGCTGTACGCGAGGCTTGCGAACGGGGTCGAGGACGCCCGCGACGAGCTGATCGACGCGCTCTCCCATGCGCACGGCGTCGAGCGCGAGCTTCTTATCGACCATCTGTACGTGCACTCGGGGGACGATGTCGCGCACCATCTCGGCCGCGTCGCGGCCGGCCTCGACTCGCTCGTGCTCGGCGAGACGGAGATCCTCGGTCAGGTCGGTGGCGCTTTCGAGGCCGGGAGGGCTGGCGGGTCGGTCGGCCCGGGGCTCTCGCTTCTGTTCCGGACAGCGATCACGGCGGGACGGCGAGCTCGTACCGAGACGGCGATCGGGGCGAACCCCGCCACCGCGAGCTCGATGGCTCTCGCGCTGGCCGAGGGCGTGCTCGGCGACCTGCGCGAGAAGCGAGTCTTGGTCGTGGGAGCTGGACGCATCGGACTTCAGTCGCTCAAGGCGCTCGCGGGCCGCGGGATAGCCCAGACCGCCATGGCGAACCGCACCCGAGAGCGAGCGAGAGAGGTCGCCGAGCGCTTCGGCGCGACTGCTCACGGCCTGGACGAGCTCGAGAACGTTCTATCCTGGGCCGACGTTGTGGTGACCGCGACATCCTCGGAGACCCCGCTCGTGGGAGCGGAGCTCGTGCAGAGCGCGGTATCTCTCCGGAGCGAGAGGCCGCTGGTCCTCGTCGATCTGGCCGTGCCGGCCGATGTCGAGCGCGACGCTGGAGCGGTTGCAGGCGTCCGTCTCTTCGACGTGGATGATCTTCGCGCGGGGCTCGACGACGCGATGGCATCTCGCTTGCGCGAGGTCCCCGGTGTCGAGGCAATCGTCGAAGAAGAGGTCGAGAGCTTCCGGCGCCGGTACCACGAGCTCGAGGTCGAGCCGCTCGTCTCCGCTCTTCGCCGGCAAGCCGAGGAGATCAGGGAACAGGAACTCGAACGCGCGCTCCGTGATCTGGGAGAAGTGGACGCGGCCACGGCCCAGCGGATCGAGCACCTGTCGCGATCACTCGTCAAGAAGCTCCTTCACGAGCCGACCGTCCGCCTTCGCGAGCGCGCCGGAACCGGCGACGTGGACGAGGTTGCCGACGCCATACGAGACCTGTTCGGGCTCGCCGCGCCGCGCGACACGTGAGCGTGACGCCGCCTCCGGCGGCGGTGACTCTCGGTACCAGGGCCTCCAACCTTGCCCGCGCTCAGACCGATAGCGTCGTCGAGCTGCTCGCTGCCGCATGGCCCGGCCTGACGTGCGACGTGCGGCTCATCGAGACTCAGGGCGACCGGACGCAGGCGAGCGGACAGCCGCTTCCGGAGATCGGCGGGAAGGGCCTCTTCACTCTCGAGATCGAGCGAGAGCTCCGAGCTGGCGAGATCGATCTCGCCGTGCATTCGCTCAAGGATCTGCCGACGGACGATGCGCCGGGCATCGTGATCGGAGCGGTCTGCTCGAGGGATGACACGCGCGACTGTCTCGTCGCGAGGGACGGGTTGGTGCTCGCAGATCTTCCGCGGGCATCCGTCGTCGGAACGAGCAGCCTCCGCCGCGAGGCCCAGTTGCGCGCACTGCGGCCCGATCTCGAGACCCACTCGATCCGCGGCAATGTCGATACGCGTGTCGACAAGGTGCGCCGGGGTGAGTACGACGCTGCTGTGCTCGCCGCCGCCGGAATCAGGCGCCTGGGGCTCGAAGAGGCGGTCACGGAATGGCTCGAGCCCGAGACGATGCTTCCCGCTCCGGGGCAGGGAGCCCTCGCCATCCAGTGCCGCGTCGACGACGAGCGAATGCTCTCCCTCCTAGCCGCGATCGACGATCCCGGTGCGAGAGCCACCACGACGGCGGAGCGCGTCTTCCTCAGCACACTCGGAGGAGGGTGTGCGACCCCCGTCGGTGCGCATGCGGGGGTTGCGTCTCCGAGCCCAAGTGACAACGTGTCCCAAGGCATGATCCTCGTACAGATGAATGGATTCGTGGGGTCGAGAGATGGGCGCGACGTGGTCCGCGTCTTCGGCGAGGGTGAGCCGGAGGAGCTGGGCGGGCGCCTCGCGCGAGAGGCGCTTGCTGCAGGTGCCGACCGGATTCTGGAGGCGATCCGTGGCTGAGAAGCCGCTGGCAGGCAAGCGCATCGTCGTTACGCGTCCAGAGTCGCGGCCGCTCGCCGACGCGCTCAAAGGTCTTGGAGCCGAGGTCTCGATCGTGCCGTTGATCGAGATTCGCCCCGTCGAGGACTCCCGTGCTCTCGACGCCGCCGTCGCCGAACTTGCGACGTACGACTGGGTCGTGTTCACGAGCGTCAACGGAGTTGCGGCTGTGGGTGAACGGCTCAGCGGAGTCGGCGAGGCTCGCGTTGCAGCGGTCGGGCCGGTGACGGCCGACTCGGTGCGGACTCTCGGCGTCGAGCCCTCTTTCGTCGCCGCTCGGGCCTCGGAGGACATTGCCGCCGGGCTGGGATCGCTCGACGAAGCTCGCGTGCTCCTCCCACAGGCGGACATCGCGGATCCCCGGCTCGCGGACGAGCTCCGAGAGGGAGGGGCTACGGTCGACACCGTCGTGGCTTACCGCACGATCCAGCTCGAGCCCACGTTGTGGGGTGTTCTTCCGCTACGGATAGCCCATGCGATCGTCCTCGCGAGCGGCTCAGCCGTCCGCAGCCTCGCGACGATCGCGGGGTCGCTCGAGGGCTTGGGCGACACGACGCTTCTCGTCTGTATCGGCCCGAAGACCGCGGCGGTTGCGCGCGAGGTGGGGCTGCCGATCGGACTCGTCGCCGACGAAACGACGGCGGACGGCATTATTCGTACTCTCGTGTCGCACTTCGGGGAGAGCTCGTGACCGGTTTTCGCACCGATTTGCTGGACGCCCTCCGGCTGTCCCCCGGAGCGCAACGCCCGCGCCGGCTCAGACGTACCGCTGCGCTTCGCGATCTGGTCCGCGAGTCGACGCTGGCGCCCGACGATCTCGTCTATCCGCTCTTCATCGTCTCGGGTCGGGATGTATGCAGCCCGGTACCTTCCATGCCGGGGGTGGACCAGCTCTCGGTCGATCGTCTCGAAGCAGAGGCGCGCGAGCTCGGCGCCCTGGGTGTCAAAGCCGTCCTCCTGTTCGGGATTCCGAGCGCGAAGGATTCGGTGGGTACGGAGAGCCACGCCGACGACGGAGTCGTGCAACAGGCGATCAGGAAGCTCAAGGACGCGAGTCCCGAGCTCGTCGTGCTGACCGACGTTTGCATGTGCGAGTACACGGATCACGGCCACTGCGGTCTCCTCGCCGACGACGGCTCCCTTCTGAACGACGAGACGCTCGAGATCCTCGCGCGCATTGCGGTCTCACACGGTGAGGCGGGCGCCGACGTCGTCGCTCCAAGCGGGATGATCGATGGCATGGTCGGGGCGATTCGTGCCGCCCTTGACGCCGGCGGGCTCGAGCAGGTCGCCGTCTTCTCGTATGCCGTGAAGTACGCGTCCGCGTTCTACGGGCCGTTCCGAGACGCAGCCGAAGGAGCACCCGCATTCGGCGACCGCAAGTCGCACCAGATGGACCCGGCGAACGCGCGCGAAGCGCTGCGGGAGGCCACGCTCGACGTAGAGCAAGGCGCCGACGCGCTCATGGTCAAGCCTGCACTCGGCTACCTCGACGTCGTCCGCTCTGTCCACGAGCGCTTTCCTGAGCTTTCGCTCGCGGCGTACAACGTCAGCGGCGAGTACGCGATGGTGAAGGCGGCGGCTGCCAACGGCTGGCTCGACGAGCGCGCCGTCGTGCTCGAGGTCTTGACCGGGATCCGCCGGGCAGGCGCCGATCTCGTCATCACGTATCACGCAAAGGACGCGGCAGCTTGGCTTCAGGAACGGTCGTGAAGGTGCGCGTCGACGATCGGCCGGGGGAACACGAGCGCGAGATCGCCGATGTCCTCGAGCACGGGCGGACGGCTGGGGGCGAGACGACCTCGCTCGACCGCAGGCTCTACATGCAGCTCCAGGCTTTCGGCGGAGCTCGCGGTATCACGCCGCTCGTCGCTGCGCTCGAGTCGGCAGGCATCGTCGGCGCGCTCTACGAGGACGTCAACGACCCGACTGGGGTCGCGTTGCTCACCGTGAGCGAGACCCCGGACGCGTTCGTGTCGGAGCTCCGCAGCTTTCTCCAGTCGACCCCTTTCGCAGACCTCGAGCCGAAGCCCGAGCTCACCATGCTCGGTCGCACCTACGCGATCGGGTATGAGCAGGATCTCGAGGAGACGCTCGTCGAGCGCCCGCGCGGTCGCGTGCTCGATGCGTCGCTCGAGTGGGCGATCTGGTACCCGCTGCGCCGCGCCGGATCCTTCGAGCAGCTCTCGCGCTCCGAGCAGAACGCGATCCTCATGGAGCACGGGGGGATCGGGATGTCCTTCGGGCGGGCGGGCCTCGGATACGACATCCGGCTCGCCTGTCACGGGCTCGACAAGCACGACAACGACTTCGTCGTCGGGCTCTTGGGGCCGGAGCTGCACCCGCTCTCGATCATCGTCCAGCGGATGCGCAAGACGAAGCAGACGTCGCTCCACCTCGAGCGACTCGGCCCGTTCTTCGTCGGCAGGGTGGCGTGGCAGAGCCCGACACCGTGACGGTGCCGGCGAGCGCGGAGGCGGATACAGAGCCGACCTCTCCGTTCCTCCGAGCGTGTGGCGGGCTTCCCACGGATCGGACGCCGGTGTGGCTGCTCCGCCAGGCCGGGCGGTACCAGCCTGAGTACCGCGCCCTGCGGGAGAAGTACTCGATGCTCGAGGTCATCCGCACGCCCGAGCTCGCGGCGCAGGTGACGCTCATGCCCATCGAAGCATTCGGCTTCGACGCGGCGATCGTCTTCTCGGACATCCTCCCGCCGCTTGTCGGCATGGGCCTCGACCTCGACTTCGTGAAGGGCGACGGGCCGAGGATCGGAAACCCGATTTCGAGCACTCTCGACGTCGATCTACTGGGCACTCCGCCCGCCGAGGAGACGATGGCGGGAACGCTCGGCGCGATCGCGCTGGTTCGTCGCGAGCTCGAGCCGCGTGACATTCCGGTCATCGGGTTCGCGGGCGCTCCATTCACGCTCGCGAGCTACGCGATCGAGGGCGGGACGTCGAAGGACTTCTCGCGAACGAAGGCGTTCATGTTGTCCGAGCCGGCGGCGTGGAAGCGGCTACTCGGGAAGCTCGTCACGGTTCAGGCCGACTATCTCCTCGCGCAGGCGAAGGCGGGCGCACAGGCGCTACAAGTCTTCGACTCCTGGGCTGGGCGCGCTCTCGGCCGCGAGGACTACCTGCGCTACGTGGCTCCGTACAACCGCGAGCTGTTCGCGCGGGTGTCGAGCGCCGGCGTTCCCGTTATCAACTTCGCACTCGGCGTCGGCTCGTATCTCGGCGAGGCGGCCGCGTGCGGTGGCGACGTCGTGGGTCTCGACTGGGCACTTCCGCTGGACGAAGCGTGGGAGCGCGTGGGTTTCGAGCGACCGGTTCAGGGCAATCTCGACCCAGTTGCGCTGCTCGCTCCTTGGCGTGAGCTCGAGTTTCGGATCGACGACGTCCTCAGCCGAGCCGGGGGCCGCCCGGGCCACATCTTCAACGTTGGGCACGGGCTCGTCCCGCAAACTCCGGTCGACAACGTCCGCCGTCTCGTCGACCACGTGCGCGAGCGGACAGCGTCGTGAGCGTGCGTCTACCGATCGGAGTCCTGGTGATGGCGTACGGCGGCCCGGCGTCGCTGGACGAGATCCCGGGCTACCTGGCGGACATCCGGTCGGGCCGGACGACTCCACGTCACGTGCTCGACGAGATCACCGGGAACTACCGCGCAATCGGCGGCCGCTCCCCGTTGCTCGAGGTCACACGAGAGCAAGTCGATGCGATCGCGGGACGTCTCGGTGATGGGTACCGCTGTTACCTGGGGATGCGGCATTGGGCGCCGTGGATCGAGGAGGTCGTTGGCGAGATGGTCGAGGACGGCGTGACGCATGCCGTATCCCTCGTGCTGGCGCCGCACTTCAGCGCCATGTCCGTCGCGCGCTACCAGCAGAAGGTGGCGGATGGGCTCGAGCTCTACCGCGGCCGGATCGACTTCGAGCAGGTGCCGAGCTATCACGACGCAGCGGGATTGATCGACGCGTTCGCCGCACGTGTTGCCGATGGCCTCTCGCGCTGGCCCGAGGCCGAGCGGGAGCGCGTGCACGTCGTCTTCAGCGCTCACAGCCTCCCCGAGCGCATCCTCTCAACGGGTGATCCGTACGGCGTGCAGTGCCACGAGACCGCGAGCCTCGTGGCCGATCGGGTCGGCCTGCCCGCGGAGCGCTGGTCGTGGAGCTACCAGTCCGCGGGTCGAACGCCGGAGCCGTGGGCAGGTCCCGATCTCGGCGAGCATCTCGAGGCCCTAGCTGCACGTGGCGTACTCGATGTGGTCAGCGTGCCGGTCGGCTTCGTCTCCGACCACGTCGAGATCCTCTTCGACATCGACCAGCGCGCCCGCGCGATCGCGGAACGACTCGGGATGCGGCTCGAGCGTCCGCCGGCGCTGAACGACGATCCGGTGTTCATCGAAGCTCTCGCCGATCTCGTGCGTGAGCGCGCCGCACGATGGGTCGAGGAGGCTCGGGCAGCGTGAGGGCCGTCGTCCTCGGCGGGGGGATTGCAGGGCTGGCAGCTGCGCGCCGCCTCGAGAGCCTGCTCCCGGACGCCGAGATCGTCCTCTTCGAGCGCGATGCGCACCTTGGGGGGAAGATCCAGACCGAGCACGTTGGCGGTTACGTGATCGAAGCCGCCCCTGACAGCTTTCTCTCCCAAAAGGAGCGCGGGGTCGGTCTCTGCGAAGAGCTCGGACTCGGCGCTGAGCTCGTGGGTCGACGACCTGAGTACGGGCGGACCTTTGTGAGGCGCGGCGGCACCTTGCACCCCCTGCCCGCGGGCCTCACGGGGATGATTCCGACCAACCTCGACGCTCTCGCAGCGAGCTCGCTGCTCTCCCCGGAGGCGCAGAAGCGCCTGGCCGCCGAGGTTGACATTCCGGCCACGCCGGCCGGTGAAGACGAGTCGATCGCGTCCTTTGTCTCGCGCCGGCTCGGGCGCGAGACGTACGAGGAGCTCGTCGAACCCCTCATGACGGGGATCTTCGGCGGCGACGGTGAGCAACTCTCGCTCCGCGCGACCTTCCCCGCACTCCGAACGCTGGAGCTCGAGTATGGCAGCGTGATCCGTGGGCTTCTCGCGCGAGCGGAGAGCACGAGCGCGAGCAGCCATCCCCCCTTCCTGACGCTCCGCGGTGGTATGGACACCCTCGTGGGCACACTCGTCCGCAAGCTCGAGCACACGGAGATCCGCACTGGAACCGAGGTCTACGCGGTCCGCAACCGCTCGGACGGTGGCTACGCGCTAGAGCTCGACGACGACGGCCGTCTGGATGCGGATGCCGTCGTGGTCGCCGTTCCCGCGGTCGTCACCGCGGACCTGCTCGCCGACATCGACGACGACCTCGCTGCGGCGCACGCCGAGATCCCGTACGGGTCGTCCGTGATCGTGACGCTCGTGTACTCGGAGACGGGTGTTGAGCACCCGCTCGACGGCTACGGCTATGTCGTGCCGCGGTCGGAGGGCTCGGACGTGCTCGCATGCACATGGACGTCGCGAAAGTGGGCCGGGCGCGCTCCGGACGGAATGATCCTCATGCGCGTCTACGCCGGTCGGTTCGGTGGGCCGGACGTGACGACGTACTCCGACACTGAGCTCCTCGCGCTCGCCGTTTCCGAGGTCGGGCTTCTTGGAATCGACGCGGAGGCGCTCCTCACTCGCGTCCAGCGCTGGCCGAGCGGCATGCCGCAGTACGTCCTCGGTCATCCCGAGCGGCTCGAGCGAATCGACGCGGCGCTCGAAGCGCACCCCGGTCTCTCGGTCGCCGGTGCCGCCTACCGAGGCGTCGGGATTCCCGACTGCATCCGCTCCGGTGAGGAGGCCGCCGAATCCGTCGTGCGCTCCCTCTTCGCGGTCCTCCGATGACCCCGCCGCCCCGAGGCCGAGTGACAAGTTGTTACAAACGCCACGGATCGCAGGTGAGTGCGGGATCGGGGAGAGTTACAAGTTGTTACAAGGCGTATCGGGGCACGACGTGAGTCGCGGGCGGTCGCGATCGGAGGAGCTGTTCGCGGAGGCGGCGGGTCTCCTCCCGGGCGGCGTCAGCTCGCCTGTTCGCGCGTTTCGCGCCGTGGGCGGCTCGCCGCTCTTCATCGAGCGTGGTGAAGGTGCGTACCTCGTCGACGTCGACGGGAATCGCTACGTCGACTACGTGCTCTCGTGGGGCCCGCTCGTGCTCGGGCATGCCCATCCGCGCATCGTCGCGGCTCTCGAGGACGCCGTTCGCAACGGCACGAGCTACGGCGCTCCGAGCCCGCTCGAGCTCGAGCTCGCGCGGCTGATTCGCGACGCAATGCCGAGTATCGACCTGATTCGCTTCGTCAACTCCGGCACCGAGGCGACGATGAGCGCGCTTCGCCTTGCACGTGCGTTCACGGGCCGCGCGAAGATCGTCAAGTTCGCGGGTTGCTACCACGGGCACGCCGATCTTCTGCTCGTGCAGGCCGGATCCGGAGTCGCGACGCTAGGCCTGCCCGACTCGCCAGGGGTCACGCCGGGCGCAGTCGCGGACACGCTCACGGCTCCATACAACGACCTCGAAGGGGTCGAACGGCTCTTCGCCGAGCACAGCGACATCGCCGCGGTGATCGTGGAGCCGGTTGCGGGGAACATGGGTCTCGTCCCACCCGTGGACGGCTATCTCGAACGGCTCCGCGAGCTGACGGCGGCGCACGGCGCGCTGCTCGTGTTCGACGAGGTGATGACCGGTTTTCGCGTGCATCCCGGCGGCGCCCAAGCTCTGTACTCCGTCACGCCCGACTTGACGACGCTCGGCAAGGTGATCGGGGGCGGCCTTCCGGTAGGCGCCTACGGTGGGAGGCGGGAGATCATGGAGCTCATCGCACCGGCCGGCCCGGTCTACCAGGCCGGCACGCTCTCGGGAAACCCCCTCGCGATGACCGCGGGGATCGAGACGCTGCGCGTGCTCGCCGAGCCGGGCGTCTGGGGCGGGCTCGAGCGCGCCGGCGAACGGCTGATCACAGGCCTCGAGGCGGTCCGGGCTCCGGTGCAGATCACGCGCGCCGGAACGATGTTCGGACTCTTCTTCACGGAGGCTCCGGTTCGGAGCTGGGACGACGCGAAGCACGCCGACACGGAGCGCTTCGCCGCGTTCCATCACGCGATGCTCGAACGCGGTGTGTACCTCGCCCCGTCGCAGTTCGAGGCCGCGTTTCTGTCGACGGCTCATGGCGACGCCGAGATCGACGCGACGATCGCGGCGGCCGGCGAGGCCTTCGCCGCGCTGGGCTGACTACTACCCTTGCCGGCATGAAGGTGCTGCTCGTCACCATGTACTTCCCGCCTGCCGGCGGCGGCGGTGTGCAGCGTCCGCTGAAGCTCGCGCAGTACCTCCCTGCGCTCGGCATTGAAACCCACGTTCTTGCGCCCCATGACCCGAAGTGGGTGCACCGAGATGCGGAGCTCCGCGTTCCTACTCAGGCCTGGATCCATCGCGTTCGCTACGTCGGCCCACGCGCGCGGAAGCCGGCGGAGGAGCTCCAGCGCGCGGAGGGCTTCGATCGCGCGCTCGTGCAGGCTCAGGTGACCGCTCGCCGCCTCCTCATGCCCGACGCGAGCGTCACCTGGAATCTCACCGCGATTCCGGCTGCAATTCGCATCGCGCGCCGCGAACGAATCGACGCAGTGATCACGACGTCCCCGCCAGGGTCGATCCATTTCGTTGGAGCGGCCGTCCAGAAGGCGACCAGCGCGCGCTGGATTGCCGACCTGCGCGACCCGGTCGTCGCCAATCAGCACCGCCGGGCAGACACGGCGGCGACTCGAGCTCGTCAAGCGGCGAACCAGCAGCTCGCACGCCTCGTTTCGCGCCGAGCCGATGCGGTCTCGTGCGTGTCCGAGGCGATCGCCGACGAGATACGGGCGATGGATCCGCGGGGTGTCGTACGCACGATCGCCAACGGGTGCGACTTCGACGATTTCGCAGGCCTCGAGTACCGGCCCGCATCCCGTTTTCGGATCACACACACGGGGAGCTTCTTCGGGAGGCGCGATCCTCGCCCGTTCCTGCAAGCCTTCCACGACTCCGGTCTCGACGCAGTCGCCCGCTTCGTCGGCGACTTCCGCTCGTCCGACCGCGAGTGGGCCGACTCGCTCGGTCTCGGCGACCGCATTCAGCTCGTCGAGTACGCGCCTCGCGCCGAGTCGCTACGGCTACAGCGGGATTCCGAGGCGCTGCTGCTGCTCGTTCCCGATGCGGGCGGGCGCGGCAAAGGCGTTCTCTCCGGGAAGGTGTTCGAGTACCTCGCTGCCGGCCGTCCGATCCTCGCTGTCGTGCCACCCGACGGCGCCGCGGCGGAGCTCATCCGCGAGACTCGCGCCGGGATGGTGGTCGCGCCCGACGACGTCGACGGCATCCGTGTCGCGCTCGAGGTCCTCCACGCTCGCTTCCTCGACGGCGGCCTACCTCCCGTCGAGCTCTCCGAGAAGACGCGCGCTGGCCTCTCCCGTCGCGCGAGGATCGAGGAGATGGCGGCGCTGCTGCAGGAGGTCGCATGACGACTCACGCCCTACCTGCTCGTGCGGTCCCTCGCGACCGTGTCCTCGTCCAGCCCATGCTCGACGGGCTCTTCCTCGCCACGGTCCTCACGGTCACGTTCCACAAGCTGCAGTGGGAGCTCGCGGGATCGCTGACGCTCTCCGACGTCCTGACGTCGGTCTTCCTCGTGCTGTTCGCCTGGAATCGGTTCGAGCACGCTGACGCGCGCTTTTCGAGAACGTCCGCCGTCGCGTTCGCGTTCCTCCTCGCGTTCGCGCTCGTGTATCTGGCCGGCTTCTACAACCTCGACACGGCTCAAGCGCTGGCGCAGTGGTCGAAAGGGATGGTGAAGTTCGTCCTGCACTTCGGTTTCCTGGTCGCGGGTGTGGCGCTGCTCGCACGGCGCAGCGTTCGGTTCTACTGGTACGCGCTCGGGGCGTTTCTCGGGGGCATCGCGTGGAACGCCGCGTACGGGGTTGTCCAGCTCTTGCTCGCCGAGGTGGCCGGGACGAATCTCGATGAGCTGCTCATCGAGCCGATCACGTCGCGGCAGACGGGGATCAACGTCTTCGGTGCCGTCGGCGGCACGCAGGAGGTCTTCCGCCCGAACGCCCTCACCGGCGACCCGAACCATCTGGGGATCGAGCTCCTCATCCCGCTGCTCGTGTTGGCGCCGCTCTATCTACGACTCGAGCGGGGGCACCGGTTTAGGACGCCGCTCGCGGTGCTGCTCGGCTTCCTCCTCGTCGTTCTACTGGCCACGCTCTCGCGGAGCGCGCTCCTCGGGCTCGGTTGTGGAGCGCTCGTCCTCGCGCTGCCGTACCGTCGCCATCTTCGCCGGCCTGCATTCTTGGTTCCCCTGGCAGCCGTGGCTGCCGTCGTGGGCGCGGTCGTCGTCACGCGACTCGACTTCTTCCTCACGGTGCTCCGGGCGCGGACCAACACGAGCCGAGGAGCTGCGTCTCCGCACTTCGAGGTGTACGGGTTCGTCCCGGACGTTCTCTCGACGAACCCGTTCCTCGGGCTCGGACTCAACAACTTCGCCGTCTACTACGAGTTCGTCACCGGCCGGCCGGACTTCGGGCCGCACTCGTTCTACGTCGCGACAATCGTCGAGACGGGGATCGTGGGAGCGGTGCTCTTTGCGGCGTTTATCGTGTGGCTGTTCCGACGCCTCGGTGCGGCGCGAAGACTCGGGCGGGCGCTCTCGGCAGCCCACGACCCGCTCGCGGCGCGCGTTCGTCCACTCGCGTGGGGCATGACCGCCGCGCTCGTCGCGACGCTCGTTGCGAACGTCTTCTACCTCACGATGACCTTCTACTACTTCTATGTCTTCGCCACGCTCGCGGCTGCGCTTCCCGTGGTCTTCGGACGCGCGCGACGTGAATGAGGGTCGTCGTCCTCACGACCTCGTACCCGCGCGATCCTGACGACGTCGCGGGAGCCTTCGTCCGCGACGCTGTCGAGCATCTACGTCAGGCGGGTATCGATGTCGACGTCGTTTCGCCAGCGTCGTTTCGTCATTTCGGACTCGCGTACGGGGACGGGATCGTCGGCAACCTGAGACGGAGGCCGTGGCTGGCCCTTGCGGTGCCACTCTTTCTGCTCTCGTTTGCGCGGGCTGCCCGACGCGCCGCGCAAGGCGCCGACCTGATTCACGCGCACTGGCTCCCGTCCGCGCTTCCGGCAATCGCGACGAGGAAGCCGTTCGTCGTCCAACTCTGGGGCACCGATGTCGAGCTGGCATCGCGGGCGAAGTGGGTTGCCCGCCGGGTGCTGGGCCCCGCCCAGCTCGTTATATGTCCTTCCAAGGCGCTCGCTCGAACTGCGCGCGACCTGGGTGCTCGTGACGTGCGTGTGGTCCCGAGCGGAGTCTTGATCCCGGACGACGTCGGGCCGCCCGAGGATCCTCCGCACGCGCTCTTCGTGGGACGCCTCTCGGAGGAAAAAGGCGTTCTCGAGCTCCTTGCGGCGACCGCTGGAATCCCCTGCGTGATCGTTGGCGACGGACCGCTTCGCAATCGCGTGCCTGATGCCGTCGGCTTCGTCCCTCCACACGATCTCGGCCCGTACTACGAGCGCGCGGCCGTCGTCGTGTGCCCTTCTCGGCGTGAGGGTTACGGCGTCGTCGCCAGAGAGGCGATGGCGTACGGCCGCCCGGTGGTTGCTTCCGCTGTCGGCGGTCTCGTCGACGCCGTGGAGGAGGGGGTGACCGGACTACTCGTCCCGTCGCACGACGCGCCTGCTCTTCGCGCCGCGCTCGAGCGGTTGCTCGAAGACCGCGAGCTCCGCGATCGCCTCGGAGCAGCTGCGCGTGCGACGGCACGTGAGAGGTTCTCGTGGGCGGCGGCGACCGAGGCGACGATCCGCGCCTACCGTGAGGCGACCGCCTGACGGCCGGCGAACGCACAGGCGCAAACCGAGCCCATCGGTAGATTCGCCCTTCGATGGCGTCTGGCCGATCTCGTGGTTTCCTCACCGCCCTCGTCGGCGTGCCGATCGGCCTCGTCTTCCTCTGGCTCGCCCTGCGCGACGCCGATCTCGACGCGGTCCGGCGGTCGCTGCAAGAAGCCGACGCCGGCTTGGCTGCGCTCGCGATCGCCGCGTTCGGAGTCGTCTACGCGTTCCAGTCGGCCCGGTGGAGGAAGATTGCCTCGGCACCGGCCGTTCGCTTTGCGCGCTTCTACGAGATGACAGTCAGCGGCGTTGCGGTGAACAACGTGCTTCCAGGGCGCATCGGCGACCTGCTGCGTGCGCGTTGGCTGGGTCTCGCCGCCCGCATGCCCGCAGGACGGGCGTTCGGAACGGTGATCCTCGACCGTGCGTGCGACTTCATCGTTCTCGTCGGCTTGCTCGTCGTCGGGATCGCAGCCGTTGCGAGCTCCGAGTGGCTCGTCCGGCTCGCCGCGGGGTCGCTCCTCGTCCTTGCGGCGTTCGGTGTGGTCCTCTTCTTTGCCCGGGCGTACATCGGCAGGCGAGAGCGGGGACGACGCAGCCGAGGGCTTGTCCGCCGGCTCGTCCGCGACACCGTGGAAGTGCTCGCCGAGCCTCTCGGGCGGCGGCGACCGGTCGTCTGGCTCGGGCTCAGTCTCGCGGCCTGGGCGACGTGGGCGATTGCGGCGCTTCTTGTCGCGCGTTCTCTCGGACTCGACCTGTCGATCACCGATGCGCTGTTCGTGACGGCGGTGTTGAACCTCGGATCGGCCGTTCCGTCCTCGCCGGGCTACGTGGGCACATACGAATGGCTAGGTGTTGCGTCACTCGGCCTTCTCGACGTCCCCCACGAGCAGGCATTGGCGTTCACTATCCTCTTGCACGCTGCGTGGTACGTCCCGACGACACTCGCGGGCGGAATTGCGCTCTCGGCTCGAGGAGTCCGCCAGCTCCGCCGCTCCCGGTCCGACCGCGCACGCGTCGTGAGCGATTCGGCGGTGCGCGACGAGCCCTCACTGTGAAGGGATCGTCCCGAACGCCCAGACACATCGCTGTGAGCCTGGAAACCGTGGGCCGCGAAGCGCTCGTCGCGGCGCTCGCCGGGATCGCCCTCGCCATTGGAATGACGTGGCCGCTCACTCTCCATCTCGGAAGCGACATCGGCAAGGATCTCGGCGACCCGCTTCTCCAGGCCTGGCAAGTGTCGTGGATCGGGCACGCGCTCCTCGAGCGGCCGCTCGACCTGTGGCAGGCGAACACGTTCTGGCCAAATGTGGACACGCTCGCGTTCTCGGATGCCCTGGTCGGGTACGCGCCTGCGGGACTCGTTGCACAGCAGAGTCCGCATGCGGCGCTCGTGGTCTACAACCTCCTCTTCCTGGGTGCGTACGGCCTCGCCTTCCTGGGCGCGTACTTGCTCGGTCGCGAGCTCGGACTGGGGAAGCTCGGCGCGGTTGCTGCAGGGGTCGCGTTCGCGTACGCGCCGTGGAAGCTCGCCCAGAACGGCCATCTCCACGTGCTGTCGAGCGGCGGTATCCCGCTGACGCTCTTTCTCCTGGTGCGCGGATATCGGCGCCGAAGCGCCTGGCTCGTGCTCGCTGGCTGGCTTGTTGCTGCCTGGCAGATGACGCTCGGCTTCACGCTGGGGCTCCAATTCGCGTATCTCCTCGCGGTACTCGGTGTGATCGCGGTCGTCGCTGTTGCGGTGGGTGCGGTTCCGATTCCCGAGCGCCGGATCTTCGTCGCTACGGCCGTCGGAGTCCTCGTCTTCTCCGTGGCGGCAGTGCTCATGGCGCGGCCGTATCTACGTGTGATCGACGAGCACCCCGAGGCCCGTCGCACACCTGCCTATGTCGAGAGCTTCTCGCCGGAGCTTCGGAGCTTCCTCGCCGCACCCGCTCAGAGCTGGCTCTGGGCCGGTCCCTCCCTCCGAGCACGAGCGCCGCTGGCCGCTCCGGACGAGATGTCTCTCTTCTCCGGGCTCGCGATCTCGCTGCTTGCGCTGCTCGGCGTCCTCGGCCCCGTCTTCACACGCCGGTTACGAATCGGGATCGCGGTGGGCGTGGTCGTCTGCGCCGCTCTCTCTCTGGGAGTACGAGATGTCTCGGGACTTGACCGGTATCTCACCCCGTACCGATTCCTCTTCGACTTCGCGCCCGGCTGGGACGGTGTGCGCACCCCGGGACGCATCAACACGCTCACGTCGTTGGGACTCGCCCTGCTTGCCGGAGCGGGCCTATGCGTCTTCGTGCGCTTCGTCCGAGATCGAACCGGGGCCCGTACCGTGGCGACGGTCGTCGGAGTCGGGCTCGCCGCCGCGATCCTCGTCGAAGGGCTCGGCCCACTGTCGCACCCGCGCGTATCCGCCCCGCCGCCGGCCATCCGGCGCGCGACTGCACCACAGCTGCATCTCCCCGCCGGCTTCCACGACGACCTCGTCTACAGCTACTGGTCGACCCTGGGTTATCCGGAGACGGTCAACGGGGCGGGCGGATTCGATCCCGCCGAGTATGACCGCCTGCGGAAGATGGTCCGTGCTTTTCCCGACGCACGATCTGTCGCCGCCCTCCGGGAGCTCGGCGTACAGAGCGTCATCCTGCATCCCGACCGGGCGCAAGGTACGCCATGGGAGGGCGCGGCCGACCGGCCGATCGCTGCGCTCCCACTCGAGCGGGAGTTCCGGGACGGCGTCGTCCTCTTCCAGCTCGAGCCGCGCCGTCCGTGACTTCGGCGTCCGTTCCCGAGGGCTCGGTTTCGACGTGCACTACTCGCCCCAGTACTCCGGGTAGTGGCTGAGGCGCCGCCGCAGCGACGCGGGAAGGCGGCGGTGCCGTCTTCCGAGCTGGAGCCCGGCGAACTTTGCCGACTCGGATAGAGCGGCGTAGGGAATCCAGCGACGTTGCCCCGTCCGCCAGAGCCAGGCGACCTCATCGCGTGCGTACCGTGCGGCGGCACCGCGTAGCGTCTGTCGCGACCGCCGCTCGTTGCTCAAGTACGAGCGGTCGGCCGACGCGCCCGAATCGAAGAACCGCCGGAACGCGCCGGCGATCGTGTAGACGTGCGAGTGGTACACGGCTGCATCGGGCGCATAGACGATCGACATGCCCGCAAGCAGCACTCGCCGGGACCACTCCTGATCCTCGCTCATGACGACATCGTCGGCAAATGGGTACTTCTCCCAGACGCGCCGCGAGATCGCAGAGTTGGCATTCGAGAAGAGCGTCACCTCGAAGCTCAGATCCTCGACGCCCTCGAGCCGCTGAACCCGTGCGTCAGGCCCGTAGAGGAAGTCGAGGAAATAGCGCTCCGGAGGGCGTGCGGTCTCGTGCGGGAGTTGTCGGCCGTAGACGCCAGCGACGGTCTTGTCCAAGACAAGGGGGCAGACGAGGGCCACGAGCCAGCGATCGTCGGCGGCGTACGCATCCTGACTGGTGAAGACGAGTACCTCTCCGCGGGCGATCTCCGCACCTACGTTGCGGGTGCGTCCATGGTGGAACTCGTCGGGCGAGATCGAGTGCACCCGCGCACCGAGCCGGTGGGCACGCTCGGCGCTACCGTCGCGCGAACCTGAATCGACGACGACGATCTCGACCTCTTCATCGATTCTCTGACGCCTGATCGCTTCCAGGCAGCGCACGAGATCTGCGCCGCCGTCCTTGACCGGGATGACGACGGAGATCACGTCACACCGGAGTCGCTGCGACGACGAACTGGTATGCGAAGAGCGATGGCCGCAGGCGGCCAACGGTGTGCGCGACCCGCTCCGCTGCAGGCACTCCGAAGACCGGCACGGGCACGGTGAAGTCGAGCTCGACGACGCGGTACCCGGCGCGTGCGAGCGTATCCACGAGCGTCGCACGGGTGAAGAGATGGAGGTGCGTGCGATCGAGGATTCCGCGCTCCGTGTAGCGCCAGCGTCCAGCGAGGAGCCCGAGCCGAATCGTCCAATTCGCGACGTTCGGCGTGGTGAGCACGATCCTGCCGTCGGCTCGCAAGAGAGGGAGCATGCGGGCGAGAAACCGTTCGGGCTCGCGCAGGTGCTCGATCAGATCGCCGCACAATACGACGTCGAACGAGCCCGGCGCGAACGGCAGCCCGAGCGACTCGACGTCCCCGATGAGCACGTCCTCGCACACGTCTCGTGCGGCGTTTGCGGCGTCCGAATCCTGCTCGATGCCGATCACGGTGCAGCCGCGCTCGACGAGTGGCCGGGCGAGGTAGCCGCTCGAGCAGCCGACGTCCAGAACCCGCGTGTCCGATCCGACGAGCGCCAGCAATTTCGAATGCCCGCCCTGCGGTCGCTCGTTGAGAGCGACGTAGCCAAGGTTCGCTGCTGCCGCCATGCGCTAGTCCCGGTCGGGAGCGGCGCCGGGGGCGTTGCGCAGGGGCATCGTCAGCAACGCGAGGAAGAACGCGCCGAAGACCACCTGGGCCCCGAGGCCGAGCGCCGTTACCAGGAGCGCCGTCTCGTAGGCACGGCCGAGGATGCCAAAGCCGTTGGCTGCCCATTCGACGCCAACTGCCAGCAGCCCGACGACAGCGAGCAAGACGAGGCCGCCACCGACCAGGAGCCCGTGCTCGAGGCGGAGGTGTCGACCGAGCCGCTCGAGCAAGGGATCGTGCTCTCCGATCCTCACCCGGGCGTAGGTCCGGGCGAAGACACCGAGCTGGATGACCTGCGCCCCGATGAGCGTCAGGGCGACGAACCCGAGCATGGTGTGGAGCTGCCAGGTGCGGCCGAAGACATCGATGGGCCCTGTGGCCAGGACGAGCATGCCCGCGACCCCGAGCAGCAGCATGATGCTCCCCGGGAGCAGGTACAGCCAGCTCGGGCTGTACAGGAGCATGAAGCGAACGTGCCGCCAGGCGTCGCCGAACCGGTTGAGCTTCGACTCGCCGATCCGAGGGTAGTAGTCGATGGGTACCTCGCTCACTCTCAGGCCTCGGCGATATGCCTTGAAGACCATCTCGGAGGCGAACTCCATCCCGGTCGAGTGGAGGTCGAGCACGGGCAGCGCGTCGCGGCGCACCGCGCGCATCCCACAGTGGGCATCCGAGACCTTGACGCCGAAGAGGACGTTCAGCATCCCGGTCAGGATCGGGTTTCCGACGAATCTGTTCAGGAATGGCATTGCATCCCCGTGGATCGTGCCCTTGAAGCGGGAGCCGATAACGAGATCGTCACCCTGCTCGAGCCGGTCGACGAAAGGAGCGAGCTCGTCCATCGGGTACGTCTCGTCGGCGTCCCCCATGACGATGTAGTCGCCCTGTGCCGCCGCAAGGCCGGCGAGGTACGCGCTGCCGTAGCCGTGCCGCGGCTCGACGACGACGCGCGCGCCGTGGTCGGTCGCCACCTCCGCGGAGGAGTCGGTCGACCCGTTGTCGACGACAACTACCTCTCCGGAACGGCCCGAGCGCCGAATCCCCTCGAGCGCTTGCTCGACGACGTTCCCGACTGCGGCCTCTTCGTTCAGGCACGGGACGACGACGGAGATCTGCGGAGACGGCGGCGTCACCGGTGTCCGACGCTAGCACGCTGGGGTGTCGCCCTCTCGCAGCGTCGGGCGACGCCTGCTGCCAGCGCCGCAGAAAGGGTCTCCGCTGAGCCGGCTTCTATCCTGTCGTTCTCTCGTGTCTGACGATCGCCGGCCTATCGACAACCCGACGAAGCAGGTCGACTTCAACGCCCTCCTGGAGTGGCCGCGCGGGATCGCTCGGCTCGGCGTGATCTTCTGCCTGATCGTCACGGCCGTACTCGGCGTCGTGTACTTCGTGCGAGCGGTCGACCGACTCGGTGACGACGCTGGGCGAAATGCCGCGCTGAACTTCGACGATCGTGAGTTTGCCGGAGGCAACTCCCTGGTGGTCGACAAGCGTGCGTTGTACGAAGCGCGTGCGCTCATCCCCGAGGACGGGACGTATCGAGTTGTGGCCGGCCCGGGAGTCGATGGGGCGACTGAGCTGACGGAGCCATACATCGACCAGTTCGCCCGGTCCTTCCTCATGCCGCGCCGGCCCGCCGCAGACGCGCGCTGGATCCTCTGCTACGGCTGTGACGTGGCCGAGCTCGGCGGCCGGTTCGAGGTCGTCTGGCAGAACGGCGCGGGCATCGCCCTGGGGACGATCGACGAATGACGATCCAGGCGCTGCTTGGACTCGCCGTGCTGAACGCCTTCCTCCTCGGTGTCGGGATTGCCATGCTCTGGGCAATTCGAGGCTGGAGGTCCTGGGCCGAGCTCGCTCGGCTCTCCGGGTTCGCGTACATGCTCGGCGTCGCCCTGGTAGGGGTCACGCTGTCCCTGGAGCTCGTTCTCGACGTGCCCTTCTCGCTGGCCGCCATCCTCGTCACGGGAGCTGCGCTCATGCTGTCGAGCGTTGCGGTCAGGCAACTTTTCGCGCGCTGGAGACCGGCCTCTGCTTGCGAACGACCCCGTGCGCTCGGCTTCGTCGGGGCGGCGTTCGGGCTGCTTGTCGCCATCTACTTGGAGGCGCTCTTCCGCGCCGGCCGGCTGGCCGGTCTCTCCGCATGGGACGCGTGGGCGTTCTGGGTACCGAAGGCGAAGGCGATCTACTTCTTCGGTGGGCTCGACGAGCAGTTCTTTCGCGAGCTCGCCAACCCGACCTATCCACCGCTGCTTCCTGCGCTCGAGGCGTCAGCGTTCCACTTCATGGGCTCCCCGGACGTCATTACGCTGCACGTTCAGTTCTGGTTCTTCGCGTGCGGGTTCGCCGGTGCCGTGGCGGGACTTCTCGCTCCGAGGGTTCCGGGAGTTGTGCTCGGGCCGTGCCTCCTACTCGTCATCGTGGCTCCCCGTGTTGCGGGGCGAAACCTCGATCCACAAGCGGACTTCCTGCTCGACTACCTGTTCGCTCTCGCCGCGCTCCTGGTCGCACTCTGGCTACTGGATCACGAGCCGTGGCAGCTCGTCTCAGCCTCGTTGCTCCTGGGTGCAGCCATGCTCACGAAGCGGGAAGGGCTGTTGCTGGCTGCGTGCGTCATCGCAGCTGCGTTGGTCGCGGGTTGGCGCGACCACCGTTACGCGTGGCCGCGCCTGGGAGTTGCAGCAGCCGTCGCCGTCGCCGTCGCCGTCCCGTGGCGAATCTGGTTCTCGTATCGAGACCTTGAGGGCGAGCTTCCCGAAGCCGGCTTTCTTGGGTTGTTCGGCCATCTCGACCGCGCGTGGCCAGCATTCGAATCGGTGCTATCGACCGTTCTCGACTACGAACTCTGGCTCGTGATTCCCGCCCTCGCCGCCGCCGGGGTCGTCCTGGCATTCATCGCCGGAGCGCGCGTCCTGCCGACCTTCGCTCTCGTGCTCTACGGCCTGCTGATCGCGGGCTTTACGTGGGTGCTCTGGTCATTCACGGAGCTCGAGCTGCCTTTCGTTCAGGACGAGGGTGTGAACCCGATCGTTCGACTTACGGGATCGCTGGTGGTGGTCTCCGGCGGCCTGCTGCCATTGCTGCTCGACGCCGCATGGCGCGGAGGCGATCGTGTCACGCTGGAGGAGAGCTGAGCATGCGACGACTTCTCCTGTGGTCGATCGTCCTTGCTGTCGTGCTGGCGTACCCGCTCGCCGTCGTTGCGGGAGGCACGCCACGTTTTCCTTCGCGCGCCGAGTGCGTGCGCCCGGCGATCGAGGACGGTGACATCGAAGCCGTGTTCGGCTACTTCGACTCGGAGCGCGACGCCGTTGTGGTTCGCGATCGAGCGCTGGCCTCGGGCTTCATAGGGACGGAGCTGGAGTCGAACGGCTGTGGCCGGGTTCGAGTCGTTGTCGGCGGGATCCCGACCCTCGAGGTCGGCAGGAATCTTGCCGAGGAGGCGCGATCGGTGGGCTTCGAGGTCACGCTCGAGCGGGCCGGCTGAGTACCATCCCGCCCGTGCCGGAGCTTCGCGTCGACGGCAAGCGGATCGCGGATGACACCGCGGCGTACGTCATCGCCGAGGTCGGCCACAACCATCAGGGCGACATCGAGAAGGCCAAGGCGCTCGTTCACGCCGCCAAGGAGTGCGGTGCGGACGCGGTCAAGCTGCAGAAGCGGGACAACCGCCGCTTGTACACGCGTGCGCTCCACGACTCGCCGTACGACAACGAGCATTCCTTCGGAGCGACGTACGGCGAGCACCGCGAGGCGCTCGAGCTGTCCGCGGCCGAGTGGCTCGAGCTGCGCGAGTTCTCGCGCGAGGAGGGCATCACGCTCTTCGGCACCGCCTTCGACGAGGAGAGCGCGGACTTCCTCGCTGAGCTCGAGATGCCCGCGTTCAAGATCGCTTCCGCCGATCTTGTGAACACCCCCTTGCTGCGGCATGTCGCAGCGCTCGGAAAGCCGATCTTCCTCTCGACCGGAGGCGGCACCCTCGAGGACGTCGAGCGGGCGGTTGAGACGATCACGGGCGTCAACTCCCAGCTCTGCTTGATGCAGTGCACTGCGTCCTACCCGTGCGAGGTCGAGGAGCTCAACCTGCAGGTGATCGAGACATACCGAGAGCGTTTCCCGGAGCTTCTCATCGGCCTGTCCGATCATCAAAGCGGGATTGCGATGGCGCTGATCGGTTACATGTTGGGGGCCAGGGTTCTCGAGAAGCACTTCACTCTCAACCATGCGTGGAAGGGCTCGGATCATGCGTTCTCGCTCATGCCGGAGGGAATGCGCAGGCTCGTTCGCGATCTCCGGCGTGTTCCGGAGGCGCTCGGAGACGGCGTGAAGCGCCCGCTGCCGAGCGAGCGGCGCCCGCTCGAGAAGATGGGCAAGAAGCTTGTCGCCGCGCGGGATCTGCCCGCGGGGCACGTCCTCGGCCGGGGCGACATCGTCGCCAAGTCGCCCGCGGATGGCGGTCTTCCCCCGTACGAGCTGGATGATCTGCTCGGACGGCGCCTCGGGCATGCGCTTGTGTCAGACCAGGACATCACGTTCGAGGACGTCGAGCCGGCCGAGGAGCTGGCCGCTCGCGGCGCCGAGCAGGCGTGATCGACCTCACCGCCGTCCGGTTCGCCGTCTTCGACTTCGATGGGGTCTTCTCCGACAACCGCGTATGGACGAACGACCGAGGAGAGGAGAGCGTCGCGTGCTTCCGCGGCGACACGTTGGGGCTGCGCCGCCTGGACGAGGTCGGTGTTGAATACCTGATCCTCACGTCGGAAACGAACGACGCGGTTGCGGCTCGTGCGCGGAAGATGCGCGCCGACTGCATCAAGGGCATCGAGGACAAGCTCCCCGTGCTGCACGCGGAGGTCGAGCGCCGCGGTGTCTCGCTCGCCGAGACGTCGTATCTGGGAAACGACGTCAACGATGCCGAGTGCCTGGCGGTCGTCGGGCTGCCGGTCGTCCCGGCGGATGCGTGGGCCGAGGTCGTCCCGCTCGCGCGGCTGGTTCTCACACGCGACGGCGGCCACGGGTGTGTCCGTGAGTTCTGCGATGCGGTTTGGCGCGCGAAGCGCGAGGCCGCATGAACGACCCGCTTTTCGATCTTTCCGGCCGCATCGCCGTCGTGACGGGGGGAATGGGCCAGCTGGGACGTGTGTACACCGCAGGTCTCGCGGAGCGCGGGATGCGCGTCGCGAGCTTCGACGTGGCGTCCGGTGACGCTCCCGACGGGGTGCGCGCCTTCGAGGTCGACGTCACGGACCGCGTGGCGATCGAGCGGGCCATGGGTGAGATCGAGTCCGACTGGGGTGCGCCGCACGTTCTCGTCAACAACGCGGGTCTCGACTCACCGCCGGACGCGCCGGCGGAGGAGGTCGGCCCCTTCGAGGACTTCCCCGAGGAGGTCTTCGACGCGGTGATGGACGTGAACGTCAAAGGCGCACTGCTCTGCTGCCAGGTAATCGGCGGTGCCATGGCGCGCGAGGGCCGCGGGTCGATCGTCAACATCGGCTCGGTCTACGGGCTCCTCTCGCCCGTCCAGGACATCTATGCATTTCGGCGCGAGAGCGGCGAGACGTTCGTGAAGCCTGTTGCCTACTCGGTCTCGAAGTCGGCGATCCTGAACCTCACGCGTTACCTCGCCACGTACTGGGCGAAGGCGGGCGTGCGGGTAAACACGCTCACGCTCGCGGGCGTCTGGAACGACCAGCCCGCTCAATTCCTCGAGGCCTACGCGGAGCGCGCCCCGATGGGTCGGATGCTCGACGCCGGCGAAGCCCTGGGCGCGCTTGTCTTCCTCGCGTCCGACGCCTCGTCGTACGTCACCGGCTCGAACGTCGTCGTCGACGGCGGCTGGTCTGCTTGGTAGTCCCGGAGGAGATTCCGAACCTCGTCGGCGGGGAGGCGGTTTCGGCTTCGTCCGGACAGTGGTTCGAGAAACATCGCCCGGCGGATGAGACGCTTCTTTGCCACGTCGCGCGATCCGGGGCGGACGACGTCGCGTCAGCTGTCTCTGCCGCGCGCGATGCCCAGGCGGCGTGGGCCGACCGCACTGCGGTCGAGCGCGGTGACATCGTTCGGGAGCTGGCCCTCCTGCTCCGCGAGAAGCGCGACGTCGTGTCCGCAATCGTTGCGGAGGAGACGGGAAAGCCCCTCGAGCTCGCATTGGGGGAAACCGACGCCGCGATCGAGATGGGGCTCTTCGTGGCGGGAGAAGGGCGCCGCTCCTACGGGCGCACGACCACGGCGAGCATGCCCCACCGAACTGTGCTGACGACGCGCCAGCCGCTGGGCGTTGCCGCACTGATCACGAGCTTCAACACGCCGCTCCCTAATGTCGCGTGGAAGGCGTTTCCCGCGATCTTCTGCGGGAACGCGGCCGTGGTGAAACCGTCTGAGCACACGCCCGCGTCCGCCTGGCTGTTCGGCGAGCTCGCGCTGGAAGCGGGCGTCCCGCACGGTGTCCTGAACATCGTCCAGGGTCTCGGGTCGGACGCCGGAGCCCCGCTCGTCGATCACCCCGAGGTCGATCTCGTCAGCTTTACCGGGTCCGCTGCGACCGGGCGCTGGATCAACGAGACGGCGGGCCGGCGACTGGCAAAGGTCTGTCTCGAGCTCGGCGGC
>JAOUHF010000150.1 GCA_029865325.1 Thermoleophilia bacterium | reverse complement strand
CGACGACCGTCGGCCGCCCCTCCGGATCGTCCGCAGTCGTAACAACACCCGGAGGCTTGTTCACGAGCACGTAGTGCAAAGGCTGCGGCTCCACGCGCTGTCCGTCCACTTCGACGACATCGTCGGTGCCAACGATTGAATTGAACTCTCCCGCCTCACCGTTCACATGCACACGCCCTTCACGAATCAGCTCGTCCGCACGTCGTCGCGATGCGACTCCCGCACGAGCGAGAAAAGCATTTAGCCGCATCTCACCATTTCGTCAGACTAGTGTCTCCCCATGAGTCGGATCGAGGAATGGACCGACAAGCTCGCCGAGCTTGCGGTCTTCGGAGCCAACGTCCAGCCAGGCCAGCTCGTGGCCGTGACGAGCTTCATCGGCAAGGAGGCACTCACGCGCAAGGTCGCCGAAGCCGCCTATAGGCGTGGGGCGAAGTACGTCGACGTCGTGTACTTCGACCAGTGGATCAAACGGGAGCGAATCGCGCTGGCAGACGACGAATCGCTCGATTACATCCCGCCCTGGATGTCGCAGCGCCTGCTCTACCTCTCGGACGAGCACGCGGCGCGAATATCGCTCTCCGGCCCTCACGCACCGCGTGCCCTCGACGGTCTCGACCCTGCCCGAGCCGGGCGCGACCTCCTGCCGTCGCTGCCCGAGGTCGGCGAGGTCGTCAACCGCATGACGACGAGCTGGTGCATCGTTCCGGCTCCGACGCACTCCTGGGCCGAGATCGTCTATCCGGAGCTTGGCCGCGAGGACGCCTACGAGACGCTCTGGGAGGCCGTTGCGCACATCTGCAGGCTCGAAGCGGACGATCCGGTCGAGGCGTGGATGGAACGATGGGCAACGATGAAGGCGAGCGCCGATCGGCTCACCGAGCGACGGTTCGACGCCCTTCGGCTTCACGGCCCGGGGACCGACCTCACCATTGGCCTCCTGCCGTCCGCCAACTGGGCCGCGGGAGACCTCGTCACGGTCGACGGGCGTCGCCATTCTCCCAACATCCCGACCGAAGAGGTTTTCACGACGCCAGATCCCGAACGGGTCGACGGCCACGTCACGGCGACCATTCCCCTCGAGCTCGCGGGATCGGTGATATCGGGCATCCGCGTGGAGTTCGAGGGCGGCCGGGCGGTCAAGATCGACGCCGACCAAGGAGCCGATGCTCTTCGCGCGGTTGCTTCCCGAGACGACGGTGCCAGGAGGCTTGGAGAGATTGCACTCGTTGACGACCAGGGACGGATCGGGCCGCTCGAGACGGTCTTCCTGGACACGCTCATCGACGAGAACGCGGCCACGCACATCGCGCTCGGAAACGGCTACGACCACCCGGTCGAGGATCCCGCTGACAAGGTCAGGATCAACCAGAGCCTCGTCCACGTCGACTTCATGATCGGGAGCGCCGAGCTCGCGGTCGACGGCATCACGCGCGCTGACGAAGTGGTCTCGGTGTTGCGTCACGGCGCCTGGCAGCTGTAGGGGCCCCGGATGCCCGGACCGGGCGAGGCGCGCCTTACACCTACGAGGCGCGTGCTTCAGCAACCTCGAGCAGCCGCGACCGGATCTCGCCGACATCGTCTCCGAGATCATCGAGGCGCGGCAGTGTCGCCAGGCTCTCGAGCCCGAACACTCGCTCGAAAAGCGGGGTCGTGCGGTAGCGAACCGCGCCACCCGGCCCACTCTCGCGGCCGGCTTCCGTGATCAAGCCACGCTCGACGAGACTCGCGACGGCCGAGTCAGCTGCAACGCCTCGGATCCGAGCGACCTCGGGGCGCGAGCACGGCCCAAGGTACGCCACGATTGCAAGCGTCTCGAGCGCCGCCTGAGATAGCCCCCGCTCGACCGGCCGCTCGAAGAGGCGTGCACACGCGTCGGCTGCTTCGCGGCTCGCGCGAAATGCGAATCCTCCTGCAACCCGCTCGAGGACGATGCCGCTTCGCCCCTCGCGGTAGCGCTCAAAAAGCAGCCCGAGAGCGGTTTCGACGCGTTCCGAATCGTCGCCGGCAGCCTCCGCAAGCTCGCCCGCCGACAAGGGCGCCGACGCGACGACGAGAAGCGCCTCAACCGTCCGAGCGAGATGGTCGACAGGGTTGGCAGCGATCAGGCGGAGCGGGCTGTCCATTCGAGAATCCTTTCGTCGTCGGCTCGTGAAACCCTTATGGGAGCGAAGGGCACTGCCTGACTCAGCGCAATCTCGCCGGACTTGCGAAGCTCGAGGAGCGCCAGCAACGCGACCGCCTGCTCGACTCGGGGGAGCGTGCCGACCTCGGCGTCGAAGTCGAAGCGGCGGCGGCGCATGAGGAGAGCGCGAAAGCGCTCGAGGAACTGCGACACCGGTGGGAAGCGCAGCGCCATGTGACTCAGCGAAACCGTGGGAGGCGGCACGGCAAGTGCGCGGATCGCCCCTGCCAGGGCTTGGGGATCCTGCGGCGCCAGCTTGCGCTCGATGTGCGGCGCGAGAGGCGCCGGTCCCAATCGGAAGAAGCGGTCTCCCTCGGCGGAGAGCCTCTGCACGAGCCATGCAGCCGCCTCTTTCATGCGTCGATACTCGGCCAGGCGCCGAGCGAGCTCCTCCGCCGCCTCTTCGGGCTCGAGCTCCCCGAACTCAACGGCTTCGTCCGGGAAGAGGGCGCGCGCCTTCAGCTCGAGCAACGCCGAGATCAGCACGAGAAACTCGCCACACACCTCGAGGTCGAGCTCGTCTCGCTCGGCCATGAGCTCGGCGAACGAGAGGATGACGGCGGCGAAGTCGATCTCGCGCGGCTCGAGCTCCTCTTTCAGCAGAAGCGTCAGGAGCAGGTCGAACGGACCTTCGAACGCGTCGAGATCGAGGTCGAGCTCACGCACCGAGATCGCGGGCACGGGCGGAGGCTAGCCAGCGCGCCGGACACGGCGGTTCCGGCCCGCTAACGCTGTTTCGGGATCGCCATCGCCTCCGGCTTCGGAGGCGGCCCAGTGCCACGCGGCCATGTCTTCTGCCACCAGATGAAGAACCCGGCGGAGAGAACGATGGCCAGGCCGGCGACGTAGGCGTTCAGACGAATGCCGCCCCACTCGTGCGACGGATCCACGCGCAGCAACTCGATCCAGAAACGGCCGATGCTGTAGATGAGTACGTACAGGGCGAACAGTCCGCCGGGTCGGATGCGGAAGCGCCTTTCGATGAACAGGAGCACGCCGGCAGCCGCAAAGCACCAGAGGGCCTCGTAGAGGAAGGTCGGATGGAACGTGTCGCTCTCGATGCTCTCGATCGGACGGTTCTCGGGAGAGATCTCGAGGCCCCACGGGAGGTCGGTCGGACCGCCGAAGAGCTCCTGGTTCCACCAGTTGCCGAAGCGCCCGATCCCCTGGGCGACGAGCAAAGCAGGCGCGACGCAGTCCGCGAGCTTGCTCAGGTCAGCGCCCGAGCGCTTCGCGACGATCGCACCGACGATGACGCCAAGGCCGATCCCTCCCCAAACGCCTAGTCCGCCCTTCCAGATGGCGAACGGACCCCACCACTCGTCAGGAAGCTCGTCCCAGCTCGTGAGCACGTGATAGAGGCGCGCTCCGACGATCCCCGACGCGACCCCCCAAACCGCGATCCGGAAGATCAGGTCCCAATCGCCCCCGCGGCGCGTCCAGCGGAACCCCCCGATGACGACCGCGGCAGCTATCGCAGCGAGCAGCGTCAGACCGTAGAAGTGGATCGAGAGGGGCCCGAGCTCGATAGTGCTCGAGTCGGGCGACGGAATCGAGAGAAGCGGAAGCATCGGCGGGCATTGTGCCCACACCGGCGGTCACGTAGTGAAAGAACCGCGAATCGCGCGTGGCTCTAATGCTTTGAACGCGCCGTCGCTACAGGGGCGAAGGGCGATTCACTCGCCCGTAGGCCACGTGCGCTTCTCCATGGCACGGCAAGAGGAAGGGGGGCACGTGGG
>JAOUHF010000149.1 GCA_029865325.1 Thermoleophilia bacterium | reverse complement strand
CGATTCGAGATCGGCGAGACGACGTAGAGGCACGCACGGCGGACATGCACTCCGGACCGACGCTGTCGACCCTCCTCTCCCACGTGCTGGTGGCGTTCACGATCGAATTCGACAACGAGTTCGAGTTCCGGTTCGCCAAGGGGGGTCATCGCGCCCGTGTGGCTTCGCTCGGGATGTGGTCGAACTTCTTGCGGTTCCCACTTTGCAGGCATTTCCCGCCGTGTGGCGAACCCAGATCGCCCGGGTATGCGCATCTCGCTCGTCGTCCTTGTGCTCGCGTTGGCGGGTTTGCTCGCGGTCGATCTCGAGCCGTCGGCCTCGCCTGGCAAGACTGCGGCCGTAGCCCCACGAAAGGAGGCGAAGCCGGCGCCGGAGACGGTCGAGGTCGCCTTCGTACGCAACGGCAAGCTGACTCGAGTCGAGCGAGTCGTTCCCGAAGGCGTCCCACGCGAGCTTCACGCGCTTCGCGAGCTCGTCCAGGGCCCGACACGGCTCGAGCGACGCCAAGGGATTCGAACGGCGACTCCTGCGGGTGTGCGCGTGCGTTCCGTGCGCGCCGACGGCGAGCTCTGGCTGGCGAGCTTTTCGCGCTCATTCCTCAGGTCGGGAGCTCCCGGGACGAAGCAGACACGGCTTTCCCAGGTCGCGGCCACGCTCGCGCCTCTCGGGTCACAGGAGTACGCGGTCGTGGCGACCGAGGGCCGACTCGTCACGACTCTACGCCTCGGGATGCGCCCGGATGCGTGGCGCGCCGAGAGGGGCGAGAACAACTATGCATACGTCGTTCGCGGGATCCAGCTCCGGCTCTGGCTCCTCGGCTACCTCGACCGCACAGACGTCACGGGCTCGCTCGACTACCTGACCGAGCAGGCGCTGCTCGCGTTCCAAGGGTGGCAGGATCTCGATCCGACGGGATCGGTCACCGGCCAGACGCAGGTCGCGCTCTTCACTGCTCTCAGGCCGGAGCCGGCTGCGCACCGGTCAGGGAAGCGGATCGAGATCTATCGCGACCGTGGAGTGCTGCTGATGGTGGACACGGGCGAGGTCGTGCGCGCCGTACACACGTCGACGGGAGCCGGAGGAGTCACTCCCGTGGGCTCGTTTCGCGTGTACGTGAAGGCGCTCATGTCGTGGTCGGTCCCGTTCAAGGTGTGGATGCCGTACGCGGCGTATTTCACTGGCGGAATCGCGACGCATCAGTCGCCCGACGTGCCGTCGTATCCGGCGTCTCACGGCTGTGTGCGTCTCCCGGAGGGCGAGGCCGAGCGCGTCTACCGGTTCGTCGAGGTGGGAACGCCCGTCACCGTCAGCTGACCCGTCGCCAGCGCGCCGGGTTCATGGGGATGGGATCGCCTGCTCGGCGCGCGAGCGACTGCGTCGACCACAACTGCTACCCCCGCACACCGTCCGCCGAGCCCATCCGTCCGGCGCGCCCCTCAGGCTGACGATCGATGAGCGAGGCGCCGTTCACACCCACCGGACTCGACGCGCTTCCGCCCGCTGAGGTCGCTCGAAAAGCCGAGTCGATTGGAGTCACGAAGGCGGGGATGGGGGCATTCAACGTGTTCGTCCTCTCCGTTCTCGCCGGATCGTTCATCGCGCTCGGCGCGATCTTCGCGACGACGGTGGCCGCCGGCGGAGGTGAGCTTCCCTACGGGGTCGTTCGGCTTCTCGCGGGGCTCGTCTTCACTCTCGGTCTGATCCTCGTCGTCGTGGCCGGTGCGGAGCTCTTCACCGGCAACAACCTCATCGTCATGGCGTGGGCGAGCCGGCAGGTCGCAACCACGCGCTTGCTCGGGAACTGGGGAATCGTCTGGGTCGGGAACTTCGTCGGCGCGTTCGCCACCGCCGTACTCGTCTACGTCTCCGAGCAGTACACATTCGGTGCAGGAGCAGTCGGGCAGACTGCGCTTTCGATCGGCGTCGCCAAGACGAGCCTCGGCTTCGGGCAGGCGATCGCGCTCGGGATGCTCTGCAACGCGCTCGTCTGTCTCGCCGTGTGGCTGAGCTACGGCGCGCGTACGACGACGGACAAGATCCTCGCGATAATTCCCCCGATCGCCGCGTTCGTGGCCGCCGGGTTCGAGCACTCCGTCGCGAACATGTACTTCATCTCGATCGCGCTCCTGATCAAGACCGACGACGCGTTCGTGGCGACGCTGGACCCCCAGCCCGATCTCTCGGGACTGACCTGGGAGAGCTTCTTCGCCGACAACCTGCTGCCGGTGACGATCGGGAACATCATCGGCGGCGCGGTCATGGTCGGTGCGGTGTACTGGCTCGTGTATCTGCGCCCTCGTCGCGCCGAGTAGTCCGGCCGCTGACCGAGCAAGGTGCGCTGGATGGTGCGCTTGCGTGCTGAGCGGCGTGCGTCTGCGAGAGCTATGCCTCGAGGACAGCCGGGGCCGTCGCGGCGTTCTCGATTGCAAGATCGGGGAAGACCTCGAGTGGCGCGAAGCGCGCCTGGAAGAACCGCAGATGCTCGGGCTCGTACGTGATACGCAGGCCTGGGATCTCGTCGGCTCGGCCGTGGACGTGCTTCACGACATCTGCCACCCACGTCAGGTGCTCCTGCGTGTACACCCGTCGCGGAAGGGCCAGACGGACGAGCTCGAGATCGTCGTACGGGTCCGAGCCATGCTGGCCCGAGACGATTCCCCGCTCCATCGAGCGGACGCCGCCGGCGAGGTAGAAGGCTGCGGCGAGGGTCTGGGCCGGGAACTCCGTCTGGTCGAGTTGCGGGAGGAGGCGCTTCGCGTCGACGAAAACGGCATGTGCGCCGATCGGGACGACAATGGGAACGCCGGCGTCGGCCAGGAGTGTCCCGAGGTACTGCGCCTGGGACACGTACGCCTGGACGATCCGCTCGTCCGTCGATTCGCGGATTCCCTGTGCGAGTGCCTCCATGTCGTGACCGGCCATACCTCCGTAGTGAGGGAAGCCTTCGTAGACGACGACCTGCTCGCGGAGGCGGCGGGCGAGCTCGAGATCGTTCACGGCGACGAAGCCGCCGATCGGCACGAAGTGATCCTTCTTGGAGCTGAAGATCGCTCCCTCCGCGTGGTCGGCGATGACACGGATGAGCTCAGGCAGCGATCGGTCCTCGTAACCCGGCTCGCGCTCTTTCACGAAGAGGGCGTTCTCCGAGATCCGGGTCGCGTCGAGGATGAAGGGGACGCCGTGCTCGCGGGTCAACGCTCGTACCCCCGCAAGGTTCTCCATCGAGAAGGGTTGGCCACCGGCCATGTTCAGGCACGCCTCCTGGCGCACGTAGGCCACCTCTCCGGGCGCGGCGGCGTCGAGAATCTCCTCGAGCCGCTCGAGGTCGATGTTGCCCTTGAAGAGAAACGGCGACTCCGGATCGGTCGCTTCGGGGACCGCGACGTCGACCCAGCGCCCCCCGGCAAGCTCCACGTGCTCGCGCGACGTCGTGAAGTACAGGTTCGACGGGACGATCGTCCCGGGCCGGACGAGTGCGAGCGCGAGGAGATGCTCCGCGCCGCGCCCCTGGTGGGTGGGGATGAGATACCGGTACCCGAACGTCTCGCGAACGACCTGCTCGAGACGGAAGAAGCTGCGTGAGCCTGCATACGCCTCGTCACCCAGCTCCATGGCGGCACGCTGCTCTTGCGAAAGCGCAGACGTCCCGCTGTCCGTGAGCAGGTCGACGAACACGTCTTCCGAACGGAGCAGGAAGGTGTTGTAGCCGGCCTCTCCGATTGCAATCCGGCGCTCGGCCGCTACCCGAAGCGCGATCGGCTCAACGACCTTCGTCTTCCACGGAGGTGGGAGAAGTCGGCTCACTCCGCGAATCCTCACGACGCCGCGCGCTTCGTGCATCGGTGGAAGTCCGAAGGCATCGGCGGGCTCCGACGACCCGTTGGGCGCTCGGCAACCAGGTAACTGGCTGTTACCTGGTGTCGGCGTGGCAAGATCGTTTCGCCGTGGAGACGATGCGCGCCATTCGCAAGAACG
>JAOUHF010000062.1 GCA_029865325.1 Thermoleophilia bacterium | reverse complement strand
CGGGCTAGCGGGTCGGAAACTCCTGCAAAGCCTTATGGTTGAACGCGTTAGGACTCGTTCGTTCTCGCTCGCTCTGGCCACCTTCCCGGTTTTGCAAGCCGGAGGTCGCCGGTTCGATCCCGGCACGCTCCACTCAAGAAAGTGCTGCAAGTCGGCATGATCGTTTGCCACCTACAACGAAAGCCGACGCCCGATGAGCTGGTTTGGAACGGTCCTGGAACGCTAAGAAATTTGAGCGAACCGCGGACCCCTTCATTACGAGTGAAGGAGGGTGTCATCGGCTGCCCATCAGAGTCAGACAACATCGGAAGCCTGCCGGAAGCAGCGCAGGTCTGGGCTTGGCCCGTATCGGTACGTCATGTTCCCTCCGCGCTGCCCGCCGAAACTGACCGCCCGTCTCGATCCCTGAGACCGTTCACCGTAGGCTTCGCGGTGATGCTCACGTGTCCCCGCTGCGGCCAGGAGAATCCCGACGGCGCGCGCTTCTGCAACGCCTGCGCAGGACCGCTCGCTGCCGAGGAGGAGACGCGGCTCGAGGAGCGCAAGATCGTCACCGTACTCTTCGCCGACCTCGTCGGCTTCACCTCGCGCGCGGAGCAGATGGATCCCGAGGAGGTGCGCTCGCTGCTCCGGCCCTACCACGCGCGCCTGCGTGACGAGCTCGAGCGCTTCGGCGGCACCGTCGAGAAGTTCATCGGCGACGCGGTCATGGCGGTGTTCGGCGCTCCGGTCGCACACGAGGACGATGCCGAGCGCGCGGTGCGAGCGGCACTCGCCATCCGCGACTGGATCCTCGACGAGCAAGCCGAGCTCCAGCTCCGCATCGGCGTCAATACCGGGCAGGCACTCGTCTCGCTCGGCGCGCGGCCGGAGGAGGGCGAAGGCATGGTCGCCGGCGACGTCGTCAACACGGCGGCGCGGCTCCAGTCGAACGCACCGATCAACGGCATCCTCGTCGGCGAGACGACATGGCGCGCAACCCGCGACGCCATCGACTACCGGCCCGCCGAGCCGGTTCAGGCCAAGGGAAAGGCCGAGCCCGTCGAGGCGTGGGAGGCGCTCGAGGCGCGCGGCCGCGTCGGCGTCGATATCTCGACGCGTGTACGAACGCCGCTCGTCGGCCGCCGCCGGGAGCTCGACTCGCTGCTCGATGCGTTCGAGCGGGCGCGGGCCGCACGCTCGGCCCAGCTCGTCACCCTCGTCGGCGAGCCGGGAATCGGCAAGAGCCGGCTCGTCTACGAGCTCTTCGAGGCGGTCGAGCGCTACCCGGAGCTCGTCTTCTGGCGTCAGGGCCGCTCGCTGCCCTACGGCGAAGGCGTCAGCTTCTGGGCGCTCGGAGAGATGGTCAAGGCGCACACCGGCATCCTCGAGACCGACGGCGAGGAGGAGGCCGACCGGAAGCTCCGTGCGACCGTCACGGCGACCGTGCCTGCCGACGACGTCGAGTGGACCATCGCACACCTCCGCCCACTGGCCGGCATCGAGGACACGGGCGGCCGGAGCGACAACCAGGAAGAGGCGTTCGCTGCCTGGCGCGGCTTCCTCGAGGGAGTCGCCGACCAACGCCCGCTCGTCCTCGTCTTCGAGGATCTCCACTGGGCGGACGACGGCCTGCTCGACTTCGTCGACCACCTCGTCGACTGGGCGACGCGCGTGCCGCTGCTCGTCGTTGCCACGGCCCGCCCGGAGCTTCTCTCGCGGCGCTCCGGTTGGGGAGGCGGCAAGACGAACGCGCTCACACTCTCGCTCGCGCCACTCTCCGGCAACGAGACGGCAGAGCTCGTCCACGCACTCCTCGAGCGTGCCGCGATCCCCGCAGACGTGCAGGCGACACTGCTCGAGCGCGCCGGCGGCAACCCGCTCTACGCGGAGGAGTTCGTGCGCCTGCTCGACGAGCGCACTGACGGCACGGCGCTCCCCGAGACGGTGCAGGGGATCATCGCGGCCCGCCTCGACGTGCTCGATCGCGACGAGAAGGAGCTGCTCCAGGATGCGGCAGTCCTCGGTCGAGTGTTCTGGGCAGGTGCCCTCGGACGCGATCGCGGTGCGGCCGAGGCCGCACTCCATCAACTGGAGCGTCGCGAGTTCGTGCAGCGCGAGCGGCGCAGCACGGTCGCGGGAGAAACCGAGTACGCATTCCGTCACGCCCTCGTTCGCGAGGTGGCGTACGAGCAGATACCACGCGCGCAGCGGGGCGACAAGCACCGCCGCGTCGCCGACTGGCTGGAGACCCTCGGTCGCTCCGAGGATCTCTCCGAGCTGCTCGCGCATCACTACGTGGCCGTGCTCGACTACGCGGAGCCGGACGCGGAGCTTGCCGCTCGAGCTACGCGTGCACTGTTGGAGGCGGGAGACCGGGCGGTCGCGCTCAACGCGTACTCAACTGCGGCGGGCTTCTACCGGCGCGCCCTCGAACTTGCCGGCGACGCGGAGCGCGGGCGACTGCTTTTCGGCCTGGGCAACGCGCTCGCCACTCTTGCCGACCCCGAGGCGGCAGAACGCCTTGCCGAAGCGTCGGAGATGCTCGTGACGGCAGGCGACCCAGAGAGAGCTGCGGAGGCCGAGTGCGCGCTCGCCCAGATGGCGTTCGACACGGGTGACGCCCCCGGCGTGACCAGGCACGTCGGTCGCGCCGTCGAGCTCGTGCGCGGGCGCCCACCCTCCGCAGCCCACGCGCAGGCCCTTTCGCAGGCCGCCCGGTTCCAGATGCTCGGCGGCAGCCGGAGCGATGCCGTCGAGACGGGCCTGGAGGCGGAACAGATGGCCATCGGACTCGGGCTCGACGCGATCCGCGCGGATGTACTCGCGACCGTCGGCACGGCGCGAGTTGGCCTGCGGGATTCACGAGGCGACGCCGACCTCGAGACAGCCGTCGAGCTGGCCGAGGCGGCTAATGCACCAGGGCCACTGGGCCGCGCCCTGAACAATCTCGCGGTGAGGTACATGGGCGTAGACACGCGGCGGGCTCACGAGCTCATGAAACGACAGTACGACACGGCACTCCGGTACGGCCGTGTGCGGTCGGCGTGGTGGGCGCGCACCCAGCTGGTCGACACGGCGTTCGAGTCCGGTCGGTGGGACGAGGCGCTCGAGCACGCCGAGGCCGTGATCGCCCACGTCGAGGCCGGCAACCCGCAGTACGCCGAGGCGCAATGCCGCCTCGCCCGTGCTGCCATCACGTTCGCACGCGGGGATGCCAGTGCCTTCGACTCCGAGATCCACCGGTCGCTCGCGCTCGCAGCCGAGGCGACCGACCCCCAGGCGAAAGGCCCAGTGATCTACGCCGGGTATCTCCGCCTCTGGGCAGGCGATCGCGAGGGCGCGCAGCAGCTCCTCGACTCGTCGCTGGAGACGGCGCGGACGACCGAGTTCGGGCTTCGCCTCATCCACTACGAGGCGGCGCTCTTGGCTGCGCTCCTGGAACTCGACCCAGCGGAGCTTGCGATACCAACCGTCGAGGTCGCCGACACGCCGCGACAGCGTGCCACCGCCGCTCTGCTCGAAGGCGATCTCCTGGGCGCAGCGGACGCCCTCGCAGAGCTCGGGAAGGTGAACGACGAGGCGTACCTCCGCCTGCGAGCCGGGGAGCAGTTGGTGGCCAAAGGACACACGGAGGATGGGCGAGCGCAGATCGAGCGTGCGCTCGACTTCTATCGCGACGTACGCGCGACGCGGTTCATCGCCGAGGCGGAGGCGCTACTCGCCGATACCCACCGGCAGTCGGCCTAGAAGAAGCCAACGCCGCCGTCTTGGGGGGAGCCCGTCGTAAAGCCAACGCCCCGGACTCGAACGGGGGGACACCTTCGAGCGCGCCCTGCGGAGGACGCCCGTTCGCACCGGCATGACCGCTGGAACGAATCTGGAACGGTGAGGCGGGGAACGGTGAGAAACCGGAGCCGCCCCGTCGAGCGGCGCCAGGCTTGACTACGCCAAATCTGGGAAGGACGGGAACCGATGAGAAGCCCCGAAGCCGGAGGTCACCGGTTCGATCCCGGTACGCTCCATGGACGAGAACGGCTTCGTTGAGCCAAGAATCGCGGTACCCGCAGATTGCTCGAAGCGGCAAACCCCAGTGTCCCAGCGGCGAGCCAACTTCCGTCACGACTGCTGGGGTTCGCCATCCCCGTAGCGTCGGAAAGCAGAGGCCGTGGCTGCTGAGCCAGCGCCCTCCAGATCCGCGAGGCGCACTCTGGAACTAGGAAGCACGGTCGAGCACGTCGTTGTAGAGGGCATCGAAGCGCCCTGCCAGCGCTCGCCAGGAATAGGCGTCGAGAACCTGCTGCCTGCCGTGACTGGCCCGTTCTCTTCTGGCGGCACCGTCGTTCACCGCTTGGACAAGTGCGTCGGCAAGGGCATCGACGTCGTCCGGCGCGACGAGCCAGCCGTTCGGCTTCCCAGCGACGGTGTTGACGAAGCTGAGAGGCCCACCAGTGCGAGTCGTGATCACGGGCAGTCCACACGACATCGCCTCGAGGAACACCTGCCCGAAGGGCTCGTCGACCGAGGGGGCGACGAAGACATCGGCACACGACAGGCCGAGCGGGAGTTCGTCGTGTCCGCGCCAGCCGCTGAAGAAGACACCGTCCACGGCCAACTCTCTGACGACCGTGTGCGGGTGCTCACCCTCCCACTCCCCTGGCGATCCACCCCAGATCAAGAGCGGCGCCGGGGTCTCGAACCGTGGCCGCGCCCGAGCGTATGCACGCACAAGAAGTGGGACGCGCTTGAAGCCGAGGTAACGCCCGACGAATAGGAGAACGGGAAGCAGCTCGCCATCGCGATTCGTGAACGCCTCCAGCGCCTCCAACGGGTAGCGGATGCTCCCGACAAGCCCTGACTCGTCCCAACCCTGCGGATCATCGACGAGCCAGTCGCGCAGCAGTCTGAGGCGCTCGTCGCGCGTGAGCGCCGCTCGATCGAAGAGATCCGCGTCGACTCCGTTCGGAATCACTTCGATCAGGTCGTCGGGAACGCCCAGGAGACGAACGGCCTCGGACGCGTCGTGTGACGAGATGCAGATGATGCGCCGGCTTGCCCTCGCGGACGCTTGGAGGCGCGCGGCCCAATCCTTTCCGTAGCAGTATCGGCTCACGTTCGTGCGCCGCAGCAGCTCGCGCTCCGTCTCCGGCAGGGGGAAGCCGGGCGCCAGCTCATCTGACTCAACGGCGATCGCAAGTCGATCGAGACGCGTGTTCAAGGCGACGGCCGCAGCATCGAGGCGCTCGATGCGATCGAGCATCTTCAGCTCGGTGCCGTGCAGGTGCGTGACGAGCGGGCAGTGGGGCCATAGCCGAGCGGCGGCCTCGTGCATCGGCGTCAGGTGATGAAGGTGGATGATGTTCACGTACTCGAAGCCGGCGCGCTCGAACACGTCTTCCCACGCCGACACCTGAGCCTGTGCCTGCCCGGCGTCCAATGCGGTAAAGATCGGATCCGGTGCTGCCTCCCGATCCTCGAAGGAGCCGTGAAACGGCAGGGGCCCGGCGAGCTGATCCTCGCCCCGTTCGAAGCGCTCGAGAGCCGGTGTGTAGTCCGCGGCCTCGACGTGAAGCCCAGCGAAGAATGTGGCGGAGTGCGTTTGCTGTCCGGACACGCCGAGCGACCCTGAGGCGAGCACGACCTCCCAGCCGGACTCCACGAGCGCGCGTGAGAGATACCGGGCAACCTGCGCCGAGCCCCCGCGCGGATAGAACATGAGCCCCATCCCAAGTCGCCTGCGTTGCCCGTTCAAATGCGGAACCTCCTGTCAGTGCCGGAGCTGCCGAAGCGAGAAGGATCCCACTCCTCTGCCCCGCGTGCGTTGGGTCGAGAGGCTCGTGGCTAGACCGGACAAGCGCCCGGTTCGGTCCCGGTACCTTCCGGCTTCGACCTCGCAGGCTCGGCGCTGGGCGCCGCCCATTGACTTCCCAGGTCCGCCGCGGTCCAATCGCGCGATGTCGAATGTCGATTGGGAGACGGCTTCGGAGATCGAGTGGGAGATGTATTACCGCGCGGTCGCTGGGCGGCCGCTACGAGAGCTCTTCGTCACCGCAGCGCCATTCCTTCCGCCTGCGGCACCGCACAACCGCCCACTCGTCGCCATCGATTTCGGATGCGGTGACGGCACGGAAACGCTCGAGCTCCTCGCGCGAGGCTGGACTGTGCTTGCCGTCGACCTTTCACCGGGAGGAGTCGCACGACTGCGGGAATCCGTGGCGCCCGCTGATCGCAAGCGATTGTCCACGCGGGTCGCGCCGTACTCCGCGGTGGAGCTTCCGGCAGCGGATCTTGTCTACGCCGGGCTGAGCCTGCCGTTCTGCGCGCCCGGTGAGTTCGAGGAGGTCTGGCGCCGAATCACGTCTGCGATTCGCCCCGACGGGCTCTTCGTAGGCCATCTCTTCGGCCCGAACGACACCTGGGCGGGCACGCCCGACATGACATTCCACACTCGAGCGCAGGTCGACGCACTGCTCGCGGACTTCGAGATCGAGGGACTCCGCGAAGAGGACGACGACGGTGAAGCCGTGAGCGGGCCGAAGCACTGGCACGTGTTCCACGTCATCGCGCGGAAGCAACGCTCGAGGCAATAGAAAGGCCCTGTCTCCAGGGCCTTTCCAGCGAACGAGACGCATGAAGCTCAGGCGGTCGCGCCCGCTTTCGTCGTGACGCCAAGTGTTGTCGAGAAGAGGATCTCGCCGATGCGGGATTCCTTGAGATCGAGGTACGCGGCCATGTTCTCACCGACCCAGCCCGCGGCGGCGGCGTTTGCCGCCTCAGCCTGCTCCGCAGTGTCCCATGCGCTGAAGGACATGATCTCGCCCTCCGACGCGATCACCGAGTATGCCCGGAATCCAGGCTGTGCCTCGAAGATCGGAAGAATCCCCTCCTCTGCGCGCTGAGCAAGCTCTTGGGCGTCACCCGAGAACGTGTACCGGGCCATGCGACCGTGCATTTGTCTCCTATCCGGCCACCGCGACACCGACGTGGCCCACCCACGTCGACCCGGTGGCCTCGTTCGGGAGACTTACACATCTCGCATGACGAGGTGGAGACGCCACGGGATCGGAGAGATCGCGCCCTAGGAGATGCCTGCCTCGGCGAGCGGACTGCGAGCCCAGGCAAAGGTGGTGTCGTACCAGCCGGTCATCGGCGTGAGCGTCGTTCCGAAGCGTGACGAGTGGACGATCCAACCGTTCCCGACGTAGATCCCCATGTGACCGATGTCGCTCGGCCGCGAACTCGGGCCCCGCGAGCCGAAGAAGACCACGTCGCCGGCCTGAAGCAGATCGCGTCCAAGCCGAGCCGAGCGGAGGACCTCGCCGCTCATCGCGTAGCTCGTCCTCCCCCTGAGAGTCTCCGCGAGAGCGGGTGCTCCTGCAAAAGGCTCGAGCTTGTAGACCCTCCATACGAATCCGGAGCAATCGAATCCTCCGGGCATCCGCTTGCCGAAGAGCGGCTGCGGTCGCTCCGACATTCCTCCCCAGACATAGGGCGAACCCACGAAACGGAGCGCGCGAGCAAGTACGACGCGCTGCCACTCGGTCAGGAACGGAAGCGCGAAGCCCTCAACAACGTCACGAACAGCCTCGATTGCCGCATCGTCCAGTGCGAGCGAACGAGCGATCGAGTATGCAGCCTCGGCCCGGGTTGCCGGCTGCGATGGCTGGAGCTCGAGCTCCTCCTCGCTTCGCGGATGGTTGATTCGAAGCCCGAGCAGTCGCGCGACCGTCTCGGTTCCGAGCCACGGCGTCGGACTGAGCCCAGCATCGACCGCCGCGAGTCGGACCTCACGTGCAGCCGGACGCAACCCTACGAGCGCCACAAGCTGCGCATCCAGCTCGCGCATCGTCACAGGGCGATCGGGGTCGTCGACCGCGACCGCAGCGCCGAGACTCGCCAGCACCGTTGCAAACTCGGTCGCCGTGAGCGGTTCGTTAGGCCTGAACTCGGCAGCGGACGGCGCCATGAGACCGACGCTCACGACTTCGGCGATCTGCGGCGTCGCCCACGACCGAGAAGCCGTCGAGCGCGCTCCCGCGGTACCTGCGAGAACGGCGAAGAGGAGCGCGGCGAAGGTGAATGCGGCGAATCGGCGCATGGGGTAGGTATCGGCGGCGAGGCGTCCGGGCCACATCTTTCGAAAGGATGAAATCGAGGTGACGCATCGAGACGTAGGGGTACAGTGGATTTCGTGCGCGCACTTCTTCTCGTGTTGGTGGCAGCGCTGTACGCCTTTGGAGTTGCGGCCTGCGGAGGCGATACCAGCGAGAGCACGGCAAAGCCGAATCCGACGCCGACCGAAACCGAGACAACGGCGACTCCCGCCCGCGAGCAGGCACCGGCCATCGCCGGTACGTCACTCGACGGAAACCCGATCTCGCTCGCCGACTACCGCGGTCAGGCTGTACTCATCAACGTCTGGTCATCGTGGTGAAGCACGTGTCAGAGCGAGGCGGTCGCCTACGCAGACTTCCAACAGGAGAACCCGGAGCTCGCGTACCTCGGCGTCAACGTCGCAGACACGCCTGACGAGGCGAAATCGTTCATCGATCGCTACGGCTGGAGCTGGCAGTCGATCCAGGATCCGCAGCGAGACCGCGCCCGCTCGCTCGGCGCCGACTACCAACCGCACTTCATCCTCCTCGACGCCAAGGGCGGCATCGTCGACACGTGGGAGGGCGGTGGTGACGCCGGCATCTGGGCTGCGATGGCCACGAAGCTTCCCTAGAACACCGCGCCAGGCCGATAGTCTGCACCGAGGATGAGCTCGACGACAGCCACTCTCTATCCGGACAGCATCGCGGCAACTTGGCTTGCCGCCCGACTCGCTGTCGAGCCGGCAAAGATCGACGTGATGCGGCGCAACGGCGATCTGATCGCAGTGCGCGAGCCCGGCTCGATCGAATGGCGCTACCCGGCTTGGCAGTTCGAGGGCGGGAGACCGCGGCGCGGAATCGCGCGCATCGTCGCGGCGGCCCGGAGCGCCGGAATCGACGAGACCCGGCTCTACGACGTTCTGACGGCGCCGCTCGGATTGCGGGAGAGCGGACGACAGCGACTCGTCGATCTGTTGCTCGAGGGCCGCGAAGACGAGGTCGTGACGGCCGTCAAGACAGCGCGCTGATCTCGCTCGCACGCACGATCGAAACGTCCCCGCTCACCGTCTTGAGGTGGAGCGGGACGACAGTCCCACCGTCATCGGAGTCAGCTTCCGCATCGTCGAGACCGAGCTCCGACTCGAGATCGCCGGAAACGGTGCCTGCGTCGATCCAGACGCGCGTCCCGCGGCCAACTCCGACGCGAACGTCACCGGACACGGTTTGGATTCGCACCTCTCCCGCCTCGACAGAGCGGACCTCGATGTCACCTGAGGTCGTCGAGAGACCGAGCACCCCGTGGAGAGACCCGATCGTCACGTCCCCGGACACGGCGCGGACGGTGAGCGAGCCGTCGGCGCGTTGGACTGCGAGATCGCCGGACACGGTGGTCAACGACGCCTCTGAGACAACCGTCCCGACGGAGATGTCGCCGCTGGCCGTCTTCACCTGAAGCTTGCCGCGAGCTGTCTCGAGCCTGGCCTCTCCCGAGGCGGTCCTCACGGTGACGTCGCCGAGATCGCCACTGACGCGAAGATCGGTCGAGCCACCCGAAAGCTCGAGGTCCGAGCCAGGTGGGCACGTGATGCGCGTCTCGACGTCCGGCTCACCCCAGGTGATCTGGATCGGCCCCCAACGGATCTTCTCTTTCTGCTCGATGCGAATGGTATGACGACCGTGATGCTCATCGGCCGTCACGGAGACGTCGTCGATCGCGTCGGGGCCGCGACGGCCGAGCGAGACGAGCTCAACGCTCGTTCGCGGCTCGTCGGCCGTCGTGACCACAACGCGTCCACTCGGGAGCTTGATCTGGAGGGAGACGCTCCCGGGAGTCTCGAAGACCGGCATGTCGATACCTACGCCTCGCTCGGCCTGCTCAGGCGGCGAAGTCGGCTGTCGGCGTTGCGCTTGCGCGCCGTGCGAACCCGATCGCCGCAGTCGACGAGCTTGGCATAGTCGAAGGGAAGTGATGTGAGGAACATGGTGCTCTCCTTTCAACCCTGGGCGTAGCCCTGAAGTCGGTTGCGGCTGCGCTTCGATGAGCGGTGATCGACCATCCGCGCGATCGTTCGCACGAGCCAAGCGTTGGTAGAGATGCCTTCGCGGGCGGCTGCGGCCTCGACGCTCACCTTGAGCGACTCCGGGAGACGCAGCGTGATCCGGCCGGAGTGCTCTTCGCCGAAACCGATCGGGCCGGCATCCGGGACCTGGTCCGTGACGACGACGAGCTCTGGATCGCGTCCGGCAAGACGAACCTCGACCCGCCCCGCCTCGAGCTGGCCACCGATCTCGAGTGCGGCTTCGCCCAAGAGGTCGAGAAGACGGAGGTGCAGCGTGGACGCGAGAGCCTCGCTGAGGCGTCTCGCAGCCTCGGCGGTCGCCTCGTCTCCGAGACCGGCCGTCGCTGCAAGGTCTTGCTGGATCGCCTGGATGTGACTATCGAGCTGCATAGTGACTGCACTATGACATCATTAGTGAGGTCTTGTCAAGGTCAAAACCGACACTGCCGTGGCCATGCCCGAATAAGTCCCATGGTTAAGCCAAATTGAGACGATTTCTTAACAGTGCCGGGCACGGTAGGTCAACAAGTGTGCGCCAATGGCCCCACGGAGCGAGTTGCTACGAGAGCTGCCAGACGTCGTTGCGGATGATCGGCGTCGTGTTTCCGGCCGCGTCGCGACCATCGACGTCCACCTCAGGCCCGCCGACCATGAAGTCCGTGTGGATGGCCGACACGTTGACTCCGCGCTCCAGCAACTCGTCCGTGCTCTGATCACCATCGAGGCCGAGGGTGGTTGGGATACCTCTGCCGTACGCGATGTGACAGGTCGCGTTCTCGTCGAAGAGCGTGTCGCAGAAGATTAGACCCGTGCGCTTCACAGCGGACGAACCGTCGACCAGCGCGATCTCGCCCAGGTACCCCGCTTGCGCGTCAACGGCGAGCTGCTCGCGGATGATGTCGGCCCCGGCTGTCGCGCTCACATCGACGATCTTTCCGCCTTCGAACCGAACGACGAGATCGGAGACGCGCGTGCCGGCAGTAACGAGCGGCAGGGTCGAACGAACGAAGCCCTCCGTGCGGCGCCAATCCGGTGTCGTGAAGACCTCTTCGGTCGGAAGGTTCGGGATGTGCTCGATCCCCGTCTCCGTCTCGAACGTCGCGCACATCCAGCGCGACGACCGCAGAAGCCCGACCGTGAGGTCCGTCCCGGGACCGCGGAAGCGGACGGCATCGAAGCCGTGCGCCTCGAGTGCGTCGGCTCTCGCTTGAAGCCTTTCCGTGTGAGCGCGCCATGCCTCGACGGGATCCGGTTCGTCGAGACGGGTAGCCGTGGCGACGGCACCCCAGAGGCGCTCGACGTCGGGCTCGCCGAATATCTGGGTCGCCCAGCCGGCGTTCGGAGCCGAGACGATCGACCAGTTGAAACGTCGCGCTGCGATCGCGCTCCCCATGAGCACGCGTATCTCGCGCGGATCAGCTCGGCCAACGAGTCCCGGATCGAGATCGGCAAGGAGGTCAGGATCGGGATTGCCCGTCAACGCGATGAGGGCCGGGCGCTCGTCTGGCCAACGGCTCATCCAGTCGAGAAGATATGGAGGAGACCAGCCGAGCTCCTCTTCCGGGCCGAGCTCGATCGCGGCACGGCGAAGGTGGAGATCGGAGTAGAGGACGATGACGTGGCGCGCGCCTGCGCGATACGCCTCGCGGGTGACTGCGCGTGCGATCTCCGCGTGCTCGATGAGACACATGACGACCACATCCTGCTCAGGCTGAACGTTCGCGCCGACGCGCACGGTCAGCTCGGCATAGCGTCGAGTGCGTTCGTCTGGAGTCACGAGCGCCCTTCTCTACGTGTGTCGATCAGTCTCCCCAGTCGAAGTCACGCGGACGCCCCGTCCAGAGTGCTTCGTCCAGCGCAGCGCCTTCGACGTTCTCGGCGGTCTGCTCGCCAGGCCACGGGAGCCGCTCGGAGCTGAGCTCGGCAGCAGGCTCGCCGTCCATCGTCTCCTCGATGCGGGCCTGCTCCTCGCTCTTGAAAAGGGGATGGTTCTCGAGCTGGTCACCGTCGAGATAGCGGTCGAGCGGCATCTCTGAGTTGAGGTTCGCGTTCTGACCCTTCAGCTTCAGATGTTCGCGAATCGCGCTTGCGAAACCGGACTCCGTTTCGACGGCAGGGTGATCTTCGAAATCCGACATGGTTCCCCGGGGGGTCGGGAGTCTACCGGAACGTCAGCACAAAGACCCCTGCTAATACCCGATTGTGGCTCGAACCCTCTCGTATGCGAGGATTCCACCATGCCGTTTATCGTCTCCGCGGTCCTGCTCTACCTTGTGAGGCGAGTACGACCGGTGACGGTTGCAGTCGCCATGTTCGAAGCCTGGAAGAGATTGCCGCCTGCACACCGAGAACGGCTACTGACGGCTGCGCGGCGCAACGGCCCACGTGTCGCATCCTCCCTTGTGCGCCGACGCCGGCCGCGCTTCTAGCACTCTCTTGCGTCAGCTCGGGCGAAAGCCCAGCGCCTCGCGAACGATCCGGTCCTGCTCATGGTAGTGCGATCCTGGATAACCCTCGCTAGGACTGGCTCGCCAGGTTCGGCCGATGTACTGGACGGTGACAGCGTGAGGCGGGTGTGCTGCAGCTTCCTCGAGCCGATGTCGCAACGAGCGCCACGCGCCCATGTTCTGTGGTTCCTCCTGCGCCCACACGATCTCGCGAAGCTCAGGGTACGACGCGACGAGGGATGCGACTGCCTCGAGCGGGAACGGGTAAAGCTGCTCGATGCGTGCGACGGCGACGGTCTTCGAGAGACCGCGGAGCTCGTGGCCAACGATGTCGTAGTACACCTTCCCGCTGCACAGGACAAGGCGGCTCGCTGCGTGATGATCAGCCCCCGGATCGTCCAGAACCGGCTGGAACGATCGCAGCGCAAGATCGTCGAGAGTGGACGTCGCCTGCCGGAGCCGGAGCAGGCCCTTGGGCGTCATCACGACAAGCGGCCGCGCGGTCGCGTCCAGCGCCTGCCGCCGAAGAAGGTGGAAGAACTGTGCGGCCGTCGTGCAGTTGACGACGCGGATGTTGTCCTGGGCGGCCTGCTGTAGGAACCGCTCGAGGCGCGCACTCGAATGCTCCGGCCCGTTGCCCTCGTATCCGTGCGGGAGAAGGAGCGTCAGCCGCGACGTCTGGCCCCACTTCGATCGCCCTGACACGATGAACTGGTCGACGACGACCTGGGCGCCGTTGACGAAGTCGCCGAACTGCGCCTCCCACAGGACGAGAGCGTCCGGGGCGGCGATCGAGTAGCCGTGCTCGAACCCGAGGGCTGCGAACTCGGAGAGCGGCGAGTTGTAGATCTCGAAGGAGGCCGCTGCCGCCGGCAGCTCCTGCAGCGGCGTGGAGGTCTCCCCGGTGCGCGGATCGTGCAGAACGGCGTGACGGTGCGAGAACGTGCCGCGCTCGGTGTCCTGCCCCGAGAGGCGAATCGGAATCCCTTCCTCGAGCAGGGATGCAAAGGCGAGCGCCTCGGCGTGCCCCCAGTCGATCCCGCCGTCGTGCATCGCCTCGCGTCGACGCTCGAGCTGGCGGGCGAGCTTCTGGTTCACCTCGAACCCGTCCTTGAGGCGAAGGAGTTGCTCGTTGAGCTCGAGGAGGCGTTCTGCTGGTACAGCAGTGAGAACCGCGGCGCCGGTGTCGGTCCTGATCCGTGCCTCCACGACCGGACCGGGTGCTTCCAACGAAGCCCGAAGCTCGTCGTGAGCGTCGGGGAGTTCCTGAAGCGTCGTCTCCATCAGCCGCCTGGCTTCGTCTTCCTCGAGAACGCCCTCGGCGACGAGACGCGCGGCGTAGGAATCGCGCACCGGCATCTGCTGCGCGATGCGCTCGGCTAAGAGTGGCTGCGTATAGGCCGCCTCGTCCTGTTCGTTGTGCCCGAACCGGCGGTAGCCGACGAGGTCGATCACGACGTCGTGGCCGAACTCGGAGCGGTAGGCAAGAGCGAGCCTAATCGCGGCCAACGCTGCCTCGGGATCGTCGGCGTTGACATGGACGATCGGAACATCGAAACCCTTCGCGAGATCGCTCGAGTAGCGCGTCGACCGACCTTCCGGCGGATCGGTCGTGAATCCGACCTGGTTGTTGGCGATGACGTGGAGCGTCCCTCCCGTCGAGTAGCCGTCGAGCGCGTGGAGGTTGAAGGTCTCGGCGACCACGCCTTGTCCCGCGAAAGAGGCGTCGCCGTGGATGAGAATCGGCACCGCAATGGTCGGATCGTGGATTCCTCCGCCGCGCGAGCGATCCGTTTGCTCGGCCCGCGCCAATCCTTCGATAACCGGATCGACAGCCTCGAGGTGGCTGGGGTTGGCGGCGAGCGTTACCTGGATCTCGCCCGTGCGTGTCGTCCGCGGCTCGGAGGCCGAGAGGTGGTACTTGACGTCGCCGGTGCCGCCCTCGGGATCCGCCACGAGCGCGTCGGCGTTCCGCTCTCCCTCGAACTCGCGCAGAATCGACGCGTACGACCATCCGACCACATGGGCGAGAACGTTGAGCCTTCCCCGATGCGCAATCCCGATGAGCACCTCATGCGCGCCAGCTTCGGCCACGAGCTCGACAGCCTCGTCGAGCATGGGCACCAGAGAGTCGAGACCTTCGATTGAAAACTGCTTCTGACCCAGGAATGCTCGCCGGAGATAGGTCTCGAACGCCTCGACCTGCGCGAGGCGCTCGAGAAGTGCACGTCGCGCGTCACTGGACAACGACGTGTGGAATCGACCGGACTCGATCGCGCGTCGCAGCCACAAACGCTCGGCGTGATCCGAGATGTGCTCGATCTCGTAGGCGATCGTGCCCATATAGACGTCTCGCAACCGTGGAAGGACTTCTGCAAGCGTCCCACCTTCGACGTGAACCCCAAGGAGCTCCGCCGGGATCCGCGCTTGCAGCTCGATCGGCAGCGGGACCTCGAGCTCGGACTCGTCGAGCGCCGGGTCACCGAGAGGCTCCGAGCCGAGTGGGTCGAGCCTTGCGGCGAGATGGCCGTGAGATCGAATCGCGTCGACGAGCGCCATCGCCGCTGCTACTCCGGCGAGGAGCTCCGCATCGGGGGCGCTGGCCGGGACGGCGTCCCGAAGCGCGCCCGACTCCGTGACAACGGCCACGGGCTCGCGGGCAACGTGTTCGGCCTGCAGCTCGACCGCTTGTGGCGGACTGCGCGGTGCCTCGACGAGCGCGACCGAGGGCTGCAGGCCGTTTCCCTCATCCGCGGAGCGACGACCCACGAGGCGCGTCAGGCCCGGAAGGGCCGACAGCACATCCTCGTCCGCGCCCTCGAAGAGTTCGCGCCAGGCGGGATCGACAGCCTCGGGGTTATCGAGGTACTGCTCGAGGAGTTGCCCGACGTAGCCGGTGTTGAGACCGGACGGCTCAAGAGAATGAGGCACGTCCCAGGTTGTAGCAGGGCGGCCTAGAACAACGAGCTGTCGGTCGTGATCGCGATCACCATGCCGAAGAAGAACGCGAGTCCCGAGACTGCGACGGCCACGGCAGCGAGCGTGCGGTGCGCTTCGGTCATGCGCACGGCGACGAGGGCGACCACGACC
>JAOUHF010000061.1 GCA_029865325.1 Thermoleophilia bacterium | reverse complement strand
GTCTTGCCGCCACTTGACGATGACCTGGCGCGCGCCGCGAGCGAGTTCGACACGCTCTCCGACCTCCGCGCGAGCATCGAGGGAACCCTCCGCGAGCAGCTCGACGCGGAGGTCGATGCCGCTTTCCGAATCTCGGCCGTCGATGAACTCGTGCGCGCCTCGCAGGTGCAACCCGCGCTCCCGCTCATCCGATCTCGAGCCGGTGATCTCCTGACGGGATTCGTGCGCTCGCTGGAGCGTCGCGGCATCTCGCTCGAGACGTACCTCGCCGCCAGCGGAGGCAGCGGCGAGGAGCTTCAACGACAGATGGTGCTCGAAGCTGCGGTCTCGATCGCACGCGAGCTCGCCCTCGAGGCGCTCGCCGAGCGAGCCGGTATCGAGGTCTCCGACGACCAGGTGAAGGCGTATCTCCGCGAAGAGGCCGAGTCGGCCGGCGAGGAGGACCCCGACGGCTTGATCGAGGACGTCTGGGCACACGGGCAACAGGAGTCGATCCGAGAGGACCTTCGCTTGCGCGCCGCCCTCGACCGCCTCGTCGCAGACGTGAAGCCGATTGCCCCCGATCTCGCGGCAGCGAGAGACAAGCTCTGGACACCCGAAAAGGAAAAAGCGGAGGGGGACACGAAGTTGTGGACCCCCGGCAGCAAGGAGCCCGAATGAGTCCCCTGATTCCGATGGTCATCGAGCAGACCTCGCGCGGCGAGCGCTCGTTCGACATCTACTCGCGTCTGCTCAACGAGCGGATCATCTTCCTGGGCACGCCGATCGACGACCAGATCGCGAACCTCGTCGTCGCCCAGCTCCTCCACCTCGAGTCGGAGGACCCCGACAAGGACATCTCGATCTACATCAACTCGCCGGGCGGCATCGTCTACGCGGGTCTTGCGATCTACGACACGATGCAGTTCATCAAGCCCGACGTGCAGACGATCTGCGTCGGAATGGCGATGTCGATGGGTGCCGTCGTCCTCGGAGGAGGAGCGCACGGAAAGCGCAGCGCGCTGCCGCACTCGAAGATCCTCATCCACCAGGGCTCTGCGGGCTTCTCAGGCCAGCCGACCGAGATTGAGATCCAGGCTCGGGAGGTAATCAGCCTCAAGCGGCTAATGGAGGAGATCATGGCCAAGCACACGGGTCAGACGGTCGAGAAGCTCTCGAAGGACATGGATCGCGACTTCTACATGACCTCCGCTGAGGCCAAGGAGTACGGGCTCATTGACACGGTGATCGAGCACCGGTCATAAAGTTCCCCTTCCCCTAACGTTGAAATCGGAGTAAAAGGAGACACGTGGCTCGGGCAAGCGAGGGTAACGAGCAGCTGCTTTGCAGCTTCTGCGGGAAAAGCCAGCGTCAGGTCAAGAAACTGATCGCTGGACCCGGCGTCTACATCTGCGACGAGTGCATCGATCTCTGTAACGAGATCATCGACGAGGAGCTGACCACCCCCGCCCAGCTCGACCTCGACAACCTCCCCAAGCCGTACGACATCTACTCCGTTCTGAACGACTACGTCGTCTCGCAGGAGGAGTCGAAGCGCACGCTCGCAGTTGCGGTCTACAACCACTACAAACGCGTGCGCATGGGGCTCGAGGACGCGGGGGAGGTCGAGCTCCAGAAGTCGAACATTCTCCTGCTCGGGCCGACGGGCTGCGGCAAGACCCTTCTAGCCCAGACGCTTGCGCGCATTCTCAACGTCCCGTTCGCGATCGCGGACGCGACCGCGTTGACGGAGGCCGGTTACGTCGGTGAAGACGTCGAGAACATCCTCCTGAAGCTGATCCAGGCGGCCGACTTCGACATCAAGAAGGCCGAGACCGGGATCATCTACATCGATGAGGTGGACAAGATCGCGCGAAAGGCGGACAACCCGTCGATCACGCGCGACGTCTCGGGTGAGGGCGTACAACAGGCGCTGCTCAAGATCCTCGAGGGCACCGTCGCCTCCGTGCCTCCCCAAGGCGGACGCAAGCACCCGCATCAGGAGTTCCTCGCGATCGACACGACGAACATCCTCTTCATCTGCGGCGGTGCGTTCGCCGGCCTGGACAAGATCATCGAGCGGCGCGTTGGCAAGAACACCGTCGGCTTCGGCGCCGACATCCGATCGCGCAACTCCGCGGAGAGCGCCGAGCTCTTGACGAAGGTCATGCCCGAGGACTTGATGAAGTTCGGCCTGATCCCCGAGTTCGTCGGGCGCCTGCCCGTCGTCTCGGCGGTGCACCAGCTCACGAAAGAGGACCTCGTCGAGATCCTCACCGAGCCCAAGAACGCGCTCGTGCGCCAGTACCAGCGCTTCTTCGGCTACGACTCGATCGAGCTCGTCTTCACCGAGGACTCGCTTTGGGAGATCTCCGAACATGCACTGACCCGAGAGACCGGCGCGCGCGGCCTCCGCTCGATCATCGAGCAGGCGCTGCTCGACGTGATGTTCGAGCTACCGTCGCGCACCGACGTCACGAAGTGCGTGATCACGAAGGAGACGATCTCCAAGGGCCAGAAGCCCACGCTCGTCACGAGCGCCGAGGGCGTCGTCGACGAGCTCGACGAGCTTGCGGAAGAATCCGCGTAGCGTCCCTTGCGCAGGTAGTACGATCCCGCCGTGCCCAGGTACATCATCGAGCGACATTTCACGGTCACCTCGGAAGGCATGCAGGTGCTCGGTCGGAAGTCCAACCAGGTGCTTCGCGACGAGGTGACGACCGTGACGTGGGAGCACAGCCACGTCGTGGTGGGCGAAGACGGGCTCGTGATTACGTACTGCATCTACGAAGCACCCGGCGAGAACGAGGTTCTCCGGCACTCGCAACTGCTCGGCGCGCATCACATCGCCAGCCTCCAGGAGATCGTCGGCGACGTGACTCCCAGCGATTTCCCGCTCGGCGAGTCGCCTTAGCGCTCTTCTTGCGTGACCTGCTGCGGCAGGGGCACGTCGGCGAATTTGTGCCACACCCCGACCTCGGCGATCGCCAGCCTTCGCACTAGGTCTTTCCGCCGGTCGTCGTCGCCCTCGGGCACGAGTCCCAGAGCTTCACGATAGAGGGCGGCTGAGTGCTCCTTCGCCCAGCCGCGCCCGGCCTGATCACCGGCCGACACGAGATGATCCACCGCCCGCTCAACCTCGCCTGCCTCGCGCCAGTGGTGGGCAACAGCCTCGTGTGACTGCCCGACGTCTGTTGTCTCCTCGAGGAACCGAGCGACCGCGGCGTGTCGGTTGCGGCGCGCCGCCCGCGGGAGCGTCCCGTACGCGACGTCGTGGATCAGTCCGTGCTTGAACCCGAACTGTTGGTCTCCCTTGATGCGGGACATGGCCTCGCGGCGGATGAGGTCACGTGCCTCGAGCGAACCGAGAAGCGAGGAGAGCTCCGCGCGCTGCGCGATCTCCGCGAGCGCTCCTCGCCAGAACACGCGACCCACCACCGACGCATCGACGAGCAAGCTCCGCTCGTCGGCTGGGAGAGAGTCGAGTCGGGCAGCGATGATCGCGCGAACGCTCGTCGGGAGCTGGTCCCCGGTCGCCTTCTCGGCGAGAGACGCCGACAGCTCCTCGATGAAGAGCGGGTTGCCTTCTGCAGTTTCGGCAACCGCGGCCGCCCTCTCGGCCGGGAGGTCGGACTGCGCCAGGAGTTGCTCGGCGAGCTGCCGACTCGAGTCATCTGTGAGCGGATCGAGCGGAAGTGCGGTGTACGCGGGGAGCCCGCCGCCCCAGCCCGGCCGCTCGGTGAGGAGTTCGGGCCGTGCGAGCGCGACGAACAGGACAGGGACTTCGCGAACGCGAGCTGCGAGAGTCTCGAGCAGGTCGAGAAGGCTCGAGTCGGCCCAGTGGATGTCCTCGTAGAGGAGCAGCATCGGGCCGTCGAGAGCAAGTGACTCGACGAGCACACGCGCGGAGAAGAACAACGTCTCGCGATCCCGGACGTCGCTCCCACCCTCGAGCCCGATGAGCGTTGCGATGTGCGGGGCGTGCTCCTCAGCCGCGGCGGGTCCCGCGAGCCCCGCTACAGCAGTGGCGAGCTTCGCGTGAGCCTCTGCAGGGTCGTCGCTGTCGAAGATCCCTGCGACCTGCTTGACCTGTTGACCGAATGCGCTGTACGGCGTGCTCTCTCCGTAGGGCGTCGAGCGACCGCGGATGACCCGACCACCTTGAGTTGCGACGAGCTGGGCAAGCTCGAGCGCTAATCGCGACTTCCCGATGCCAGCGGGACCGAAGACCGTCACGATGTGCGCGCGACCCTCGTCGGCGACGCGCTCCCAGCTTCGGCGGAGTGCTTCCAGCTCTCGATCGCGCCCGATCATCGGAACGGCAGTCACCGGGCGCTCACCGATCGCTGCTGTCGTGCGCAGCGCGAGCCACGCCCTGACGGGGGCTTCCTTGCCCTTCGCCGTGATGGGCTGAGACGGGCGATACTCGATCGACCCGCGCGTGCTTGCGTACGTCTCCTCTCCCACGAGGACAGAGCCGACGGGTGCACCGGATTGGAGTCGCGCCGCCGTGTTCACGACGTCGCCGGCGATCATCGCCTCGCCGTGGCCGGGACGGGCTTCGAGCTCGACGATCGCCTCACCGGTGTTCACGGCGATCCGAACTTGCAAGTCGTTCTCTTCCGCCCAGCCGCGTACGGCGAACGCGGCCCGCACAGCACGTTCCGGGTCGTCGCCATACGCCGTCGGCGCGCCGAAGACGCCCATGACTGCGTCGCCGATGAACTTCTCCACGGTTCCGCCGAACTGCTCGAGCTCGGCGCGCACCCGTTCGTAGTACGGCGTGAGGATGTCCCGGACGTCCTCGGGGTCGAGCTTCTCCGCGCGCGACGTGAAGCCGACGAGGTCCACGAAGAGCACGGAGACGATCCTCCGCTCCTCTCCACCCTGACCGGGCTTCGTGAGCACCGAGCCGCACGCGTTGCAGAACTTGGAGTCCTCGGGGTTCGTCTGGCCGCAGCCTGTGCAGGTCAACACGACCGCGAAGAGTAGACGGCTAGAGTCAGCTTGACGCGCGGGCCGCCAGGTCGATATAGGTTGCGACCGCACGCGATCTGAAAGGCACACATGGCCACCACTTACGACGCAGACCGGGCCGAGGCATTTGCGGGTCGCATGCTGGAGACCCTGAACAGCGCTGCGATCGCCGTGCTGATGTCGGTTGGCCACCGGACGGGCCTCTTCGACACGCTCGCCGAGCTGGACACGACGACGAGCCATGACCTGGCCGAGGCGGCGGGGCTGAACGAGCGCTATGTCCGCGAGTGGCTCGGGGCGATGACCACCGGGCGCGTGGTCGAGTACGAGCCGACGACGGGCATGTACCACCTTCCGCCGGAGCATGCGAGCTGGCTCACGCGTGCGGCCGCACCCGACAACCTGGCCGTCACGGCTCAGTGGATTCCGACGCTCGCCGCTGTCGAGGACGACATCGTCGAGTGCTTCGAGAAGGGTGGAGGCGTTCCCTACGAGCGCTTCGGCCGCTTCCACGACGTCATGGCCGAGGAGAGCGCTCAGACGGTGCTGTCGGTTCTGTTCTCCCACATCCTTCCTCTCGTCCCCGGGGCCGAGGCGAAGCTCGAGTCCGGCATCTCGGCCATGGACCTCGGCTGTGGTCGTGGTAGAGCGCTGCTCATGCTCGCCGAGCGCTTCCCCGCGAGCTCGTTCGTCGGATACGACCTCTCGACTGAAGCTGTCGCGGATGCCGGCGAACAGGCTGCGGCACGCGGTCTCGAAAACGTTCGCTTCGAAGCCCGCGACCTCAGCACCTTCGACGTCGACGCGGAGCCCGAGGCGTTCGAGCTCGTCATGACGTTCGACGCGGTGCACGACCAGGCCCGTCCGCTGGCAATGCTGCGGGGGATTCGCCGGTCGCTCGCCTCGAACGGCCTGTATCTCATGCAGGACATTCAGGGCTCGAGCCACGTGCACCAGAACATGGACCACCCGGGTGGTCCTCTCCTCTACATGATCTCGTGCATGCACTGCATGACCGTGTCACTCGCGCAGGGCGGCGACGGGCTCGGCGCCATGTGGGGCGAGGAGAAGGCGCGGGAGCTGCTCGCTGAAGCGGGGTTCACGTCGGTGGACGTGCACCTGCTCGAGCACGACCCGTTCAACGCGTACTTCGTGGTGCATCCCTGAACGTCACCACCCGTCCTGAGCTACGCGGCACGTTCGGGATGGTCGCGTCGACTCACTGGCTCGCCTCTCAGACCGGTATGGCCGTGCTCGAGCGTGGTGGCAACGCATTCGACGCCGCGGTCGCAACTGGATTCGTGCTCCAGGTCGTCGAGCCGCACCTGAACGGCCCCGGTGGCGAAGTGCCCGCGGTCTTCTGGTCTCATGAGCGCGGTGAGCCGCTCGCGCTCTGCGGTCAGGGGGTCGCTCCGGCTGCTGCGACTATCGATCGCTTCCACGAGCTCGGGCACGACCTGATTCCCGGGACAGGCCTGCTCGCCGCGTGTGTTCCGGGCGCGTTCGGCGGCTGGCTGCTGCTTCTGCGCGAGTTCGGGACCTGGCGTCTCGCCGAGGTGCTCGAGCTCGCGATTGGCTACGCGGAGCACGGGTATCCGCTGCACGAGCGGATTCGGGCGACCATCGAGCTCAACGCTGATCTCCTACGGGAGTGGGCGGAATCTCGCGAGCTGTACCTTCCGGCCCCCGTGCCGGGAGAGCTCTTCCGGAACCCGGCGCTGGCCGCCACCTACCGGCGCATCGTTGACGAGAGCCGCGGCGGCTCGCGCGAGGACGAGATCGAGCGCGCCAGGCTCGTCTTCTACAAGGGCTTCGTGGCGGAAGAGATCGACCGCTTCAGCGCCGCGGAAGGCGGCCTTCTCACCGGCGCGGACCTCGCGGTTTGGGAGGCCACGCTCGAATCGGTCGTCACTCTGGACTACGGCGGACTCACGGTGTGCAAGACCCGGCCATGGGCGGCCGGCATGGCGGGCCTCCAGCAACTCGCGCTGCTCCGAGGCTTCGACCTCGCGGAGCTCTCCCACGCCGAATTCGTCCACGTCGTGACGGAGTGCGCAAAGCTCGCGTTCGCGGATCGGGATGCGTTGTACGGCGACGCCGATGTTCCTGTCGAGACGCTGCTCTCGGCCGCCTACAACGACGAGCGCCGAGCGCTTGTGGGAGAGGACGCCTCAGCCGAATATCGACCGGGTCTCGGGCGCCTCCCGCGCGTCCGCGATGCCCTCTCGACGCCCGGCTCCGGCGAGCCGGGTCGTGGCACGGTGCATCTCGACATCGCAGATCGATTCGGCAACCTCTTCTCGGCGACTCCCAGCGGCGGCTGGCTGCAGAGCTCGCCCGTCATCCCGTCACTCGGCTGGCCGCTCGGGACGCGTGCCCAGATGTTCTGGCTCGAAGAGGGACTTCCGTCCTCGCTTCGCCCGGGCGCGCGCCCGCGGACGACGCTCTCCCCAGGGCTCGCGCTGCGAGAGGGAGAGCCGTACCTCGCGTGGGGCACGCCGGGAGGCGACCAGCAGGAGCAGTGGGCGCTCCACGCCTTCCTCCGCCACGTCGATCTCAGCATGAACCTTCAGGAGGCGATCGACGCGCCGGAGTTCCACACCGACCATCTGATCTCGTCCTTTTTTCCGCGTGGGTTCGTCGCGAAATCGCTCGCGCTGGAGTCTCGGTTCGGCGCTCGAACGGTCGCGGAGCTCCAGCGCCGAGGTCACGAGGTCAAGCTGTGGCCGGCGTGGTCGGCGGGTCGCGTGACGGCCGTCGCGCGCGAGCCGGGCGGGCTGCTCAAGGCGGGAGCGAATCCCCGGGGCATGCAGGGCTACGCCGTCGGCCGCTAGGGGCTCACGCCGCGGACAGCTCGGACGAGTCGTCGGCGGGCTGAACGCGGTCGCGACCGCCGTGCTTAGCGGCGTAGAGCGCGGCGTCCGCACGCAGGACGAGCTCGGGGCCACTCTCTTTGCCGTTCCAGGTCGCGACGCCAATCGAGCAGGTCTGGCCTCGGGGGGTCACGGCGCGCATTCGCTCGGCAACGGCGCATGCCGATCGGAGGTCGACGTCGGGAAGGAGCGCGGCGAACTCGTCGCCACCGAATCGGGCAAGAAGATCGCCGGTGCGAAGCGAGCGCACCCAGACCGTGGCTGCTTCCTTCAGGAGCGCGTCACCCGCTTGGTGTCCGTTTGCGTCGTTGTACTCCTTGAAGCGATCGAGGTCGATGATCGCGATCGATAGGGGAGATTCCGAGCGGGAAGACTGCGCCATCGCTCGGGGCAGCTGCTCCTCCCAGGCTCGCCGGTTCGGTAGCTCGGTCAGCTCGTCGGTCAACGAGAGGTGCTGGAGTTGCGCCAGCACATCGGCCAGCTCGATCGCGGCGCCAGCCTCCGCTGCGAGAATGAGAACGGTCTGCGCCTGCCGGTCGCTGATGTCAGCGACTCGGCGCGGCCATCCCACCGCGAGCACACCGATCGTCCTGCCTCCACGCACGATCGGCTCGTAGAGCACGGAGACGATCTCAGGGGCGGATGCCGCAACGCGTGATGCGAGTCTGACGTCGGCATGAACGTCTGGAACGAACAGGCGTTTGCCGGTGGCCAACACGAGCTCGCTCCCGGACGGCTCCTCACCGACGCGCGCACTGATCGGCGGGTTCCGCAGGCCAGCGGACGCAGTGACGTTCACCCCTTCGACTCCGTCGGGCTCGACGATCGTCGCAATCGTCGCCCCCGCGACTTCGAGAGCCGCTTCGCAGACAGAGGTGCGGGTGTCGGAGCTCGTTGCCGCTTCGCGGACGACGTCCGCAATCGTCGCCATCGTGCGCTCGCTCTCGGCGAGGTCGGCGGCGTCCCGTTCCGCCTCTTGCGCTCGCTCCCGCGCATTCCGTACGAGAGATTCGGTCGAGAACCCGACGAGGAGCGCGACCCCGCTAAAGAGCACGGCCCGCCTCCATTCTCCTGCCGTGTACGCCTCTCCACCGATCCTGACGACCGGAACGACGAAAAGAGCCAGGACGCAGGCCACGCCTATCGCCACCTCCCGACGGCCGCAGGTGAGTGCAAGCCACAGCACCGGCACGACTGCGAGCGGTGCAAACCCGGATTTCGAGCCGCCCTGCGCCTCCTGGAGCAGGCCGATGACGACGAAGTACGCGAGCGGAGGCGCGAGATGCGTTGCAGAAGGCAGTCGGGACCACGGAACCGTCAGTTCTGTGATCACGATCGCGAGCGTCAGTGCGGCGGCCGAGGCGACGAGCGTCCAGCTCCTGGGGTCCGGTGGCAGAGCGATTGTGGCCAGCGCGAGCACGCCGATCGCGGCGAACGGCAGCAACCGGGGCTCGACCCTTCGCTCGAGACGCGTGTAACCCACTGCTCTTGTAATCGACTCGATGGGAACGTCGCTTGAGCACGGGGCGCAGGCAGGGCTAGCGTGAGGCGGGACCCGCGGCCAGTGGGTAGCGTCCGGCGTGTGGCAGACGAGCGGACACGCACCTATTCCTGGAGCGACCCCCTCGCTGCACTGGAGCTCGCGGCCGGCCTTTCGGGCGTCGAGCTGATGCAGAAGATGGCAGCCGGAGAGCTTCCGCAGCCCGCTATCGCGGAGACGCTCGGCTTCAGGCTGACGGCGGCCGAGTCCGGTCGCGCGGTCTTCGAGGCCGAGCCGGCGGAGTTCCACTACAACCCGATCGGCACAGTCCATGCAGGGTTGGCCTCGACCCTTCTCGACTCGGCCATGGGTTGCGCGTTCGTCACCACGCTCGACGCGGCGACCGCCTGGACGACACTCGATCTAAAAGTGAACTTCACGCGGCCGATCACGGTCGAGACCGGCCGGATCCGATGCATCGGAACGGTCGTTCATCCAGGCCGGAGAGTGGCGACGACCGAAGGCCGTCTCGAGGATCTCCGCGGGGCCCTCCTGGCGCACGCGACGGGCACCATCCTCGTGCTCAGTGCGTGACGATGCAAGCCGCTATTCTCCGTCGGTGCAGCCCGACAGAACAGGCTCTGTGTCCCCGGTAACCCGGTGTCGCCGCAGCACCCAGCCGGCGAGCGCCGCTCCGCATCCTTTCTAGACTCTCGCGCGATGGATCCGCTCTACAAGCCGGACGGTGTCGAGTCGCGCTGGCAGCAGGCGTGGGAGGCCGAGGGCCTGTACGCGGCCGAACCTGACTCTGACCGCCCGGCGTTCGTGATCGCGGTTCCTCCCCCGAACGTGACGGGTGAGCTGCACATGGGGCACGCGCTCAACGCGTCGATCCAGGATCTCCTCATCCGCTACCACCGCATGCGCGGCTTCTCGACGCTCTGGCAGCCGGGCTACGACCACGCCGGCATCGCGACCCAGAACGTCGTCGAGCGCGATCTGGCGAAGGAAGGGCTCACGCGACACGACCTCGGCCGCGACGCGTTCCTCGAGCGAACCTGGCGCTGGCTCGAGCACTACGGCGGCGTGATCTTCGGGCAGTTCCGTCGACTCGGGGCGTCGCTCGACTACCGGCGCGAGCGGTTCACGATGGACGAGGATTACGTTCGCGCGGTGCTCAAGTGGTTCGTGCACCTGTACGAGCGCGGCTTCCTGTACCGCGACAACCGGATCGTCAACTGGTGTCCGCGCTGCGCGAGCGCGATCTCCGATCTCGAGGTCAACCACACCGAGGTCGACGACCACATCTTCACGATTCGCTATCCGCTCGCCGGCGGTGCGGGCCACCTGACGATCGCCACCGTTCGACCGCCGACGATGCTCGCCGACGTCGCGGTCGCCGTCCATCCCGACGACGATCGCTATCGGCACCTCGTGGGGAAGGACGCGATCATCCCGATCGCAGAGCGGCGTGTGCCGATCATCGCCGACGAACGCGTCGATCCTGAGTTCGGTACCGGCGCGGTCAAGATCACACCCGGACACGACCCGATGGACTTCGACATCGGTCGCACCCACGGCCTTCCCGAGCTGACCGTGATCGGTCTCGACGGGCTGATGAATGAGGACGCCGGCGAGTTCGCCGGCCTGACCCAGGCTGAGGCGGAGAAGCAGATCGTTGCTCTCCTGCGCGAGCGCGACCTCCTCGTGTCGGCCGAGCCGTACCGCCACTCCGTCGGGCATTGCGATCGTTGCGGATCTCGGATCGAGCCGCTCATCACGCTGCAATGGTGGTGCGAGATGACCGAGCTGGCGGCGCCCGCCATCGCCGCCGTGCGCGAAGGGCGTGTGCGCTTCCGCCCCGAGCGCTACACCGACGTCTACCTCAGCTGGATGGAGTCGATCCGCCCCTGGTGCGTGTCGCGCCAGCTGTGGTGGGGTCATCGGATCCCTGTTTGGTACTGCCCGGACGGACACCTCACAGTTGCTGAATCCGAGCCGGCGGCTTGCGGCGAGTGCGATTCCGGCGAGCTGCGTCAGGACGAGGACGTCCTCGACACCTGGTTCTCGTCGGCGCTTTGGCCGTTCGCCACGCTCGGGTGGCCCGACGATACGCCGGAGCTTCGCGCGTGGTACTCGAACGACGTGTCGTCGACGGATCGGGGGATCATCTTCCTCTGGGAGGCGCGGATGATCATGGCCGGGCTCGAGCTCATGGGCGAGATCCCGTTCCACACGGTCAACATCCACTCGACGATCAACGCGCCCGACGGGCGGCGGATGTCGAAGAGCCTCGGCACGGGGATCGACCCGCTCGAGGCGATCGACCAGTACGGAGCCGACGCGACGCGCTACGGGCTCCTCAAGAACTCGTCCACGCAGGACGTGCGCTTCTCCTACGGGACGATCGAGGAGGGGCGCAAGCTCGCGAACAAGCTCTGGAACGTCTCGCGGCTCATTCTCCAGAACGCGGAGGGCGCCTCGCCGTCCGCCGACCCGCGCGCTCTCGAGGAGCGCTGGATCCTTGCTCGCATCGAGGCCACCCGCGCGGAGGTCGAAGGCCAATGGAGTCGATTCGAGCTCGCGGCCTCGGCCGACGCGCTGTACCACCTCACGTTCGACGACTTTTGCGACTGGTACGCGGAGGCGATCAAGCCGCGGCTCTACGAACCCGACGCGGATGCCGCCGCGACCGCTCTCGCGGCACTCGAACGGCTCCTTGCTCTGCTCCACCCGGTGATGCCGCATGCGACGGAAGAGATCTGGTCGCAGCTCCCCGACCGGCCGACGCGCTTGATCGTCGCGCCGTGGCCCGAGGCCGATGATCGTTTCGCGCGTGACGTGGGCGCGCTCGACCGCGTGCAGGAAGCCGCCCAGATCTTCCGCCGGAGCGGAGTGCAAGTCGAGCTCTCGTCCGACGACGAGCGCCGCATCTTCGCCGCCGTCGTGCGCCCCGACCGGGCTCGTGTGGACGACAAGCGCGATGTCGAGATCGAGCGGCTCCGGAAGGAGGTGTCGCGCGCTGAGGCGATGCTTGCCAACGAGCGGTTCGTTTCCAACGCGCCGGCGGAGGTCGTGACCGCCGAGCGCGAAAAGCTCGAGCGCTATCACCGCGAGCTGGTCGCCCTCGAGCCGTAGGCATGTCTGCGATGGAATGGCTCGACTCGCTGAGCCCCTGGCCCCGCGACGGCTTCGGGCTCGAGCGCATGAATACGTTGCTCACGGAGCTCGGTGATCCGCAGAACGCGTACCCCGCGATCCACGTCGTGGGGACGAACGGGAAGTCCACGGCAGCGGTCACTATCGAGCAGTTGCTTCTCTCCGAGGGGCTTTCGGTCGGCTCGACCATCTCGCCACACGTCGCGAGCTGGAGCGAGCGGATCCGCATCGATGGAGAGGAGGCCGACTTCGAGGCGGCGGTGGCGCTGGTGCGGCTCGAGGCCGAACGCATCCAGGCCACGCAATTCGAGATCGTCACGGCCGCGGCTCTTGCCGCATTCGCCGAGGCTGGCGTCGATGCCGCCGTTGTCGAGGCCGGGCTCGGCGGCCGTCTCGACGCGACGAACGTCCTTCGCACGCGCGTTGTGCTTCTCACGAACGTTCGGCTCGAGCACACAGATGTCCTCGGCGACACCGTCGAAGAGATCGCTCGCGAGAAGCTCGCAGTCGCTCCGTGGGGCGCAGTCGTCGTCCTTCCCGACGACACGTTCGAGTACCTCGTGCCCGGGCGTGAGATCTGCTCGGGCGGCGCGCGAGAGGCGGCCGAGGCGTTCGTCGGCCGCCCGATCGCAGCGAATCCCGAGGTCTCGCTGCCTGGACGGCTTGAGCGCCGAGAAGGCGAGATCCGAGACGGTGCGCACAATCCCGACGGTGTTCGCTACCTCGTCGAGCGGCTTCCACTGGGCGACTACACGCTGGTCGTCTCGATTCTGGCGGACAAGAACGCTGACGAGATGCTCGGCGAGCTGCGTCGAGTCGGCTCGCGCCTCGTCGCTACCAGGTCGTCCTCCGATCGCTCGCTTCCTGCCGACCACCTCGCAGCCATCGCCCGTGTTCACTTCGATCACGTCGAGGTCGTCGAGAACCCGAGCGGGGCGCTCGCGCGAGGGCACGAGCTCGGGGAACCGGTGCTCGTGACGGGCTCTCTCTACGTGCTTGGCGACATCGCGCAGGAGGAACGGCGCACGGCGTGGCGAGGGTAACGGAGCGATTGTCGGTGCTGGCGTTCGCGGCCCTTCTCGTCGCTGCGATCATCGGGATCGCGTTCGCGCTCGGCTACGGGATCGGCAAGCTTCTACTATGAACCTCGCCGTGACGCCGCTCGCACAATCGTTGGTTTCTCCCGATTGGACGCTGCTCCGAAATCTCGGAATCGGTCTCGTCGTCGTCGTCTGGCTCGCAACGGCGTACTGGACATTCAAGGACGCTCGTCGGCGCATCGAGGATCCGTGGCTCATTGCGCTGGCGACGCTGGTTGGCCTCTTCCCGCCGTTCCTCGGGCCGATCATCTACATGTTCCTCCGGCCGCCGGAGTACATCCAGGACGCGCGCGAACGTGAACTCGAGATCAAGGCAATGGAGGAGCGCCTCTCTCGGCTTGACCAGCGCTGCCCCGTGTGCCGGGCGAGAGTCGAGCCCTCGTACCTCGTCTGCCCCGTGTGCACGACGCGCCTGAAGCAGGCGTGTCCAGGGTGCGGGCAGCCGCTCGAGTCGCTCTGGCAGGTCTGTCCGTACTGCGCGACGGAGATCCCGCCGGGGCTCCCGTCCTTCGAGGACGTCTCCGCCACGCAGCGTCGCTCGTCGCGGCGGACGACCGCAAGCGACAACTAGACTCGCGGCCGCATGGCCCGCGAGACCACTCTCGTCCTGATCAAGCCCGACGGCATGGAGCGGCGTCTCGCCGGCGAGATCATCGCTCGCTTCGAGCGACGCGGGCTCGAGTTGCGCGGCGCGCGCCTACTGAAGATCCCGAAGCCGATGGCCCGCGAGCACTACGCTGAGCACAAGGGCAAGCCGTTCTTCGGCTCTCTCGTCGACTTCATCACGTCTGGGCCGGTTCTGGCGCTGGCCGTGAGCGGAGAATCGGCGATCTCCGTCGTGCGCACGATGATGGGCGCGACGAACCCGCTCGATTCAGCACCGGGGACGATTCGCGGGGACCACGCGCTCGAGCTCTCGGAGAACATCGTCCACGGCTCGGACTCGAAGGCGAGCGCGCGTCGCGAGCTCGCGCTGTTCTTCCCCGACGGTCTTGCCTGAGTCCGACCACGTCGTCGAGAACCGCGCTCTCTGGACGCAGTCGAACGTCGCGTACACGGACGAGACCGCACGGAAGTCGTGGTCGCGGGAAGAGATCACTTGGGGCATCTTCGGTATTCCCGAGAGGGAGCTCGGCGCGCTCGGAGACGTAACGGGACTCGACGTCATCGAGCTTGGATGCGGGACCGCCTACTTCTCTGCACTGCTCGCGCGGCGGGGGGCGCGGCCCGTCGGCGTGGACATCACGCCTGCTCAGCTCGACACCACTCGTCGCTGCCAGCTGGAGTTCGGGCTCGAGTTCCCGCTCATCGAGGCTAATGCTGAGACCGTTCCACTCGAGGACGCCACCTTCGACTTGGCGTTCTCGGAATACGGAGCGAGCCTCTGGTGCGATCCGTACAAGTGGATTCCAGAGGCGGCTCGCCTGCTGAGACCGGACGGACGGCTCGTCTTCATGACGAACACCCCGCTCGCCCTCCTCTGCGCGATCGAGGAGCCGGACACGACTTCCGAGACTCTTCAACGCCCGCAACAGGGAATGCACCGCATCGCGTGGTTGGATGGTGGCGTCGAGTTCCATCTCGGCCACGGGGACATGCTCCGGGTCCTTCGCCAGTCCGGCTTCGAGGTCGAGGCGCTGATCGAGCTCTTCGCGCCCGCTGACGCGGAGGACCACAATTACTACGACTATGTCACGGCCGACTGGGCGCGGAAGTGGCCCGCCGAGGAGATATGGGCAGCGCGCAAGATTGCCTGACCCTCGCTTCTTCCTCGCCGCAGCGTCGGGCGATCCTCGAGCAGCTCGAGATCCCTTTCGAGGTCGTCGAGCCGACGTACGTCGAGGACGACGCCCTCGGAATCGAGCCCGCCGATCTCGTGCGGGCGCATGCCGAGGGCAAGGCTCGCTCCGTGCACGACGAAAGGAAGCTCACGCTCGGCGTCGACACGACGGTCGTGCTCGACGGTCGAATGTACGGCAAGCCGAGCGACCGAGAGCACGCGGGTCGGATGCTGAACGAGTTATCCGGACGTACACACAGGGTGATCTCCGGCGTCTGTCTTCTGGGACTCGACGAGGACGTCGTGATTCACGAGATCACGGACGTCACGTTTCGGCTCCTTTCACACGAGATCGTTGACGCGTACCTCGAGAGCGGGGAGTGGGAAGGGCGAGCAGGCGCATACGCGATCCAGGGGCTCGGCGGCCGTCTGGTGGAGCGGATCGACGGCGACTACCTCAACGTTGTCGGCCTTCCTGGCGCTCTCTTGCTGACTCTCTTGGAGCACCACATCCCACATCTCCTGGCTTCTCGCTAGTTGTATGTCCCAGGGACGTTGTTGACGCGCTGCAGCGGCGCGAGGCCTCCAAGGGCGCGGTGGGGACGGAAGCGATTGTAGAAGTCGAGTGCTGGCGCGAGTG
>JAOUHF010000060.1 GCA_029865325.1 Thermoleophilia bacterium | reverse complement strand
TGATGTCCCACTCGATCATCTTGAATCTCACGGTCGAAGGCCCATGGGACGGAAGGGCGGCCGCCGGGAGAAACACAGCGACGGCCATCACCCCGAGAAGTGATGCGAATCTGATCTTGCGGCTCATTGAACGGCTCCCTTCGTTGGATATCGGTATCGGCGATCGCACGATCGTTTCCCGGACTCGCACGACCGGCTCCTTGACAAATACCTGCGGACGCCGTAACAGCGCCATAGCGGTCTCGTAACACGTGCGTTACAGCGTGCCGCACGCTCCCGCGCGTTCGTCTCTGTATCACCAGGGGAAACTGTCTGAGTGCACCGGGTTTCTTCGGTTTCCCGGGTCATCCACCTTGCCGGGGCCGAGTCTCTCCTGTGTGCCCGGCGGAAACGGGGTTTCCGACAGATTCCAGGCCGACGAACTCGTCACCCAGGTCGACGAACGCCATGTCCCCTGCCCGGCCGCGGAGCTGCACGTCGTCGAAGATCCCCTCGAAGAACGCGAGCGCGGCGTCGAGGTCGCCGACCTCGACCGAGAGATGGTTGATCCCGACGAGTCTGGACACGTGGCCAGACTAGCCATGTCGGGGGTCTGACCCCGGGTCAGACCCCCGACTGGCTTCGGAGGCTTGATGGGCTAAGGGTCGGGCTCGGCCCAGACGGCGGCGAGCTCGACGATGGTCGCAGCGGCGGCGGCCATGTCCTGGACGCTCGCCCACTCGCGCACCGAGTGGTACTCCTGCCCGCCGGTGAAGAGGTTCGGAGTCGGCAGTCCCTGCGAGGAGAGGACAGCGCCGTCCGTCCCGCCTCGGGTGATCGCCAAGCTCGGCTCGACACCGACGCGCCGGATCGCCTCCAGCGCAGCCTCGACCACGCGCGGGCTCTCTTCGATGTACGGATGCATGTTGCTGTACGAGCTGCGTTCCTCGATGTCGACGTGCGCGCGCGGCTCACGCTCGACAACCTCGTGCGCGAGCCCTCGCAGGAGAGCCATGTGCCGCTCGAGGAGCTCGTCGTCGTGGTCGCGCGCGATGAAGTCCACGATCGCCTCCTCGGAGTTCCCGCTGATGCGATGTGGGTGGACGTAGCCTTCGCGGCCCTCAGTCGTTTCGGGCGACAGCCTCCCCTGCGGGAGCGACATCACGAGCTCCGAGGCGAGCTTGACGGCGTTGATCAGCTTCCCCTTCGCCGATCCCGGGTGGACTGACAGGCCCCGGATAGTGACCCGCATCGATTTGGCGGAGAACGTCTCGACTTCGAGCTCGCCGAGCCCTGAGCCGTCGAGCGTGTACGCAGCGGCAACTCCGAACGCATCGAGGTCGAAGTCTTCGGCGCCGCGCCCCACTTCCTCGTCGACCGTGAACGCAATACGGATCGGCGCGCGCGGCCTCTCCGGATGTCGGGCGAGAAAGGCGGCAGCCGCCATGATCTCCGCGATGCCTGCCTTGTCATCGGCGCCGAGCAGCGTCGTCCCGTCGCTCGTGACGATGTCGTGGCCAACCCGCTCGGCAAGCGCCGGCAGCTGCATGGGATCGAGAACCTGTCGCGAGTCACCCGGAAGTTGAATCGCGTCGCCTTCCCAGGCCTCGTGGACGATTGGAGAGACACCCGCTCCGATGACGTCCGGAGTCGTGTCCACATGAGCGATGAATCCCACAGCCGGGGTGGCGACGGTCCCAGGCAACGTTGCGAAAACCGTCGCGTTCTCGGTCAGCTCGGCGTCGGAGAGGCCAATCTCGCGCAGCTCGTCGACGAGCATCCGCGACAGATCGAGCTGCTTCTCGGTGCTCGGCCGCTGGGAGACGCGATACGCCCCTTGCGTATCGACACGGACATAGCGGAGGAAGCGCCCGAGCACGTCGCCGGCGAGCTCCTCCGCGAGTGGGCCCGCGAAAGACGCCCTACGAGCCAAGCTGTCCGAGCCGGAGGAAGACTTCGCGCATTGTCTTCACGCCCACGTCGAGCGCGTTCTCGGGAACATTCTCGTTCGGTGCGTGGACGTTGCACTCGCTCTCCACGCCGAACCCGGTGGCGAGCGTCGGGAGTCCCCGTGCCACGAGCCCCGCGTAGATCGGAAGCGTGCCGCCGGACCGAACGAGCAGCGGGCGGGCGCCGACGACGTGCTCGAAGGCGTCACCGGCCAGGCGGATCGCCGGAGCGTCCGTCGGCGTCATCGCCGGGCGGGCGCTGTTGCGGACGGTGATCTCGAGCTCGGCCCCATCAGGAGTGGCCTCCCGAACCTTCCGCTCGAAGACCTGTTGTATCTCGTCTGGGTCCTGGCCCGGAGCGAGACGGATCGACACGTTCGCCCGCGCCTCGACCGGAAGGACGGTCTTGACCAGGTCGGGCGAGCCGCTCGCGAACCCGTTCACGTCGAGTGACGTGTCAGCGAACGTCCGGAGGTAGAACTCGTCGGTCGCACCCGGGGCGATCGGAAGAGCGCCGTAGTGCGACAGCTGCTCGCTGCCCGGGGGGAGTTGCGACCACGCTGCGAGCTCCTCGTCAGATGGTGGTGTCGCCCCCACGCGCAGCTCGTCCGGAACGTATCCGTCGGCACGCGGAAGGACGCTCGCCAGCGCGGTCATGAGCGCGTGGCCCGCATTGAGAGCTGCAGCACCGAACATGCCGGAGTGCATGTCCGTCGTACCCGTGCGGACCCGGAGGTGAAAATAGAGCATTCCGCGGACACCCACGTAGAAGACCGGTTGGCCGCGGCGGGCCATGGCCCCGTCGAGGATGAGAGCCGCATCCGCCCTTCGCTCGTCCTGCTCGACCCACTGCACGATCGAGTCGCCGCCGACCTCTTCCTCGCCGTCGAAGCCAAAGCGAACGTTGACCGGAAGCTCGCCCGCTTCGGCGAGCTGCCGCACTGCCTCGACGAGCATGAAGAGGTTGCCTTTGTCGTCGGCGACGCCCCGTGCGTAGAGGCGACCATCCCGCTGCGTCAACTCGAACGGTGGCGTGTCCCACAGCTCGAGCGGGTCGGGCGGCTGGATGTCGAAGTGGGCGTAGCAGAGGATCGTCGGTGCCGACTCCGGGTGCTCGGTCGCCGCCACCTCCCCGAGGACGAGCGGCCGCCCGCCATTCCAGGGAACGACGTCTGCGGTTCCGCCCCCGGCACGAATGCGATCCGCAACCCATGACGCGGCACGCTCCACGTCGGGGGCGTGGTCGGGATCCGCGCTCACCGACGGTATGGCGATCAGCTCGGCGAGCGCAGCGAGCAGCTCCTCGTGTGACGGCGGCACGGCCGGGCAGTCTAATCAGTCGCCGACGCGCGGCCTACGCGAAGCTCTCGTCCAGGGCGAGCTCGAAGACCTCGGCGCTCGTTCGGCGCCCACTGCCCTCTTCCGGCGACATCTGATTGAGAGCAGCGTGAGCGCGCTCCATCTTTTCCTCCGTCTCGCAGAACGCGATTCCGACAGACGTGCCACTTTGACGGTCGACGAAGTGCATGAAGCGGCTGACGGTCTCCATGAGCATCTTCACGCCCTCGGGTGCATCGGCCGGCAGTTCACCCGACTTCGCGCCTTGCATCTGCATCTTTATCTCGGCGACCTGCGCGTCGATGCGACCCGGATCGCCGCCCTCGAATCGAGCGATTCGTGCGTACATAGTGGCTCCTCTCTCCTGGGGTTGCTTGTGCGAGCTAGCGAGGCACCCTACGCGACATCGCGTACGCGCTGCGCATCCGCAAGCGCGCGGAGCTTCTTCAACCCTTGGTGCTCGATCTGCCGGATCCGTTCCCGTGTGACGTTGAACGCACGTCCCACCTCGTCGAGTGTCCGCGGCTGCTGGCCGTCGAGCCCGTAGCGCAGCTCGAGCACTTTGCGCTCGCGCTCCGAAAGCGCGCCGAGAATCGTGCGCAACGCCTCGCGCTGAAGCGTCGTCTCGGCAAGTTCGTCGGGAAGCGGTGCCGTCGAGTCGGCGAGGAAGTGTCCGAACTCGGACTCGTCATCGTCGCCGACGGGCTTCTCGAGGGAGATCGGTACCTGCGCGCTGCGGCGAATCTGCTCGACCTCGTCCGACGTCATGTCCAAGTCTCGTGCGATCTCCTCGGTGGTCGGCTCACGACCACGCTCCGCCCGAAGCTTCCGCTCGGAGCGAAGAATCCGGTTGAGCTTCTCAACGACGTGAACGGGCATGCGAATCGTCCGCCCCTTGTCCGCGATAGCCCGCGCAACCGCCTGTCGGATCCACCACGTCGCATATGTAGAGAACTTGAATCCCTTGCGGTGGTCGAACTTCTCCGCTGCGCGAACAAGGCCGATCGTGCCCTCCTGAATCAGATCGAGGAACGGAAGGCCCTGATTTCGGTAGCGCTTGGCGATCGAGACAACCAGGCGCAGGTTCGCTTCCACCATCGCCTGCTTCGCGACGTGATCGCCGCGCTCGATCCGCTTGGCAAGCTCGACTTCCTGTGCGGCGGTGAGAAGCGGAACGCGTCCGATGTCCTTGAGGAAGAGCTGCAGGGAGTCCGTCGTGATCTCTGCAGGGAGCTCGACTTCCGGTTCCGCCTCCTCTTCCACGGTGACGACGGAGATCCGCGCCTCTTCCAAGGCAGCGTAGAACTCGTCGATCTGAGCCGGATCCAGATCGAGCTCGTCGAGCGCGAGTGCGACCTCGTCCGCGTCGAGGCTGCCGGTTCGATAGCCGCTCTCGAGCAGCCGCTGCGCCTCGTCAGTCGCGAGGATTTCCTCGATGGGTATCCGAGTGGTCGCGCTCTTTGTTTCTCCTGCGGCCAGAGCAACCCCCCTTCGACGGCCGTCACACCGTAGTCACAGCAGTGGCTCTCGTCAAAGAGGGCTCGGCCGCTGGCTACGACCGTGCCTTCTTGATGGTCTCGAGATAGCGAGCGGCTTCGCGAGCGAGCGGCGAGCCAGGCTGCGCGCGCGCAGCAAGCCTGAACTGTCGCTGCGCCGCCTCGACACGACCGGTCCAAAGCAGGAGCACGCCCAGATGGAACCGCACCGACGGCTCCTTCGGGAACGTGCGCGTGAGGGGGCCGAGGTGGCCGAACGCACGCGCCGGCGCGTCCTTGTCGAACCGGCCGACGGCGTCGGCGACCTGGGCGTCGACGTCGCTCGGTGCGTCGCGCGCCGCCTGGGCAAAGACCCGCGCGGCTGAGACGGGACGTCCGACGCGCTGGAGCCCGACCCCGTAGAGCAGCTGCTCGCGAACCCCGCCTCGCTCGGCGGCGCGGCGAAGTGCCGCGAGCTGCCGTGCCGGCGGAAGCCGCGTAATCTCGGGCGACGCAGCGAACGACGGAATGAACGCCGGAAGGCCGCGGGGCAGCTGCGGATGGAGCAGGTTTCCCGCAACGATCGCGTACGGCGTGTCCGGCTCCGCCTCGATCGTCGCCCGCCACGCTGCCACCGCGTCGCCTTGGTTCGCCCACAGCCGGGCAAGGCCGAGGTGAAGCTGGGTAACGGCCAGCTCGGGAAAGAGCTTGGCGAGCTGCTCGAGCCTGTCGAGCGAGCCCTCCGGCCACGATGAAAGCGCCGAGCCGACCTTGGCCTCGATCGAGTCGTGCTTCGCGAACAACGCCGCGGCAGCGGTCTGGTCGCCGCGCTGGTAGAGAGCGGCGGCGCGCGTCAGGTCGCGGGCCTCGGGATCGATACGAAATCCGAGTGTGAGCGAGAGCGGCGGCCGTCCTTCGCGAAGCTCTGGCTGGGCGGCCGCCGTCGTAGTCGAGTCGCCACTCGAGGACATAGCTGCGACTGCGACCACCGCGACGGCAGCAGCCGCTACTAGGGCGACGAGCAGGATGACGCGACGCCGAGCGCTCACCGTACGACGATAGCCGTGGCCTCATCGCTATAGTTCGGAAAGTAATGGCCACGTACAGAGAGCTGCTCGCACGGGTGAAGGAGGAAATCGCCGAGATCTCGACCATCGAGGCGCACGAGCACTTCGAGTCGTCGGAGAGCCCGCTTTTCGTCGACGTGCGCGAGCCCGACGAGTGGGAGGAAGGCCACATCCCGGGCGCGGTCCACATCACCCGCGGGCGCCTCGAGTCAAGCGTCGAAGGGCTTGTCCCCGACAAAGTTCGCCCTCTGGTCCTCTACTGCGCCGTCGGATCGCGCTCCGCGTTCGCGGCGAAGGTGCTCGGCGAGATGGGTTACACCGACGTGGTCAACATGGCGGGCGGCTTTGTCGACTGGAAGCGAAACGGCTTCGACGTGACCATCCCGCGCGTGCTCTCCTCGGAGCAGCGCTCGCGCTACAGCCGCCACCTCCTCATCCCGGAAGTCGGCGAGGTGGGCCAGCAGCGCCTTCTCGACGCGCGCGTCCTGCTCGTCGGCGCAGGTGGTCTTGGTTCGCCCGCCTCGCTCTACCTCGCGGCGGCCGGCGTCGGAACACTCGGGATCGTCGACGCGGACGTCGTCGACGAGTCCAACCTCCAGCGCCAGATCGTCCATTCGACCGATCGGCTCGGAGAGCCGAAGGTGCTCTCTGCGAAACGTACGCTCGAGGGGCTCAACCCGGATGTGAAAGTCGTCCCGATCCAGGAGCGCCTGACCTCGGAGAACGTCGAGCGAATCCTCGCCGACCGCTGGGACGTGATCGTCGACGGCGCCGACAACTTCCCGACGCGCTACCTCGTGAACGATGCCGCTGTCTGGCACGACATTCCCGTCGTGCACGGCTCGATCTTCCGCTTCGAGGGCCAGGTCACCGTCTTTGCGCCCGGCGCCGGGCCGTGCTACCGCTGCCTCTTCCCGCAGCCCCCGCCAGCCGAGCTCGCGCCCAGCTGCGCCGAGGGCGGCGTCCTCGGTGTGCTTCCCGGGATCATCGGCTCGATCCAGGCTAGCGAGACCTTGAAATTGATCCTCGATCGAGGCGACTCGCTCGCCGGCCGGCTTCTCCTCTTTGACGCGCTCGGAACCACGCTCGACGAGGTCACGGTTCGCAAGAACCCCGACTGCCCGGTCTGCGGAGAGAGCCCGACGATCACGGACTACGTCGACTACGTGGAGTTCTGCTCGACCCCGCTGGAGCTCAGCTGATGGCAGCCGTTCGGATTCCCCCAGCGCTTCGAGCCGAAGTCGGAGGCGCGCGTGAGCTCGAGGCTCGCGGCGACACGGTGGGCGACGTCATCGACGATCTCGTCGAGCGTTATCCTGCACTCGGCGGGCAGCTCCTCCAGGACGGGGAGCTTGCCTCCTTCGTGAACGTCTACCTCGGCGGCGAGGACATCCGCACCCGAGACGGGCTCGAAACGCCGGTGCGCGAGAGTGAGAACGTCATCCTACTCCCGGCCATGGCCGGTGGAAACTAGAGCGCACGCGGCGTCGCTCCTCGACCTGGTCGGGTCGACACCACTCGTCGAGCTGTCGCGCCTCTCGCCGAAGCCGTCGGTTCGGCTGTTCGCGAAGCTCGAGGGCCAGAACCCGACGGGATCGATCAAGGACCGGGTCGCGGTTGCCATGATCGATGCCGCCGAGGCGTCGGGCGAACTCCCCCTTGGACGGCGATTGCTCGAGCCCACGAGCGGCAACACGGGGATTGCGCTCGCACTCGTCGCGACACTCCGCGGCTACCCACTCACGTGCGTCGTGCCCGCAAACGTCACGGAGGAGCGCCGGCGCCTGCTCCGCCTCTACGGCGCCGAGATCGTCGACTCGCCGCCCGAGGAGGGATCGAACGGCGCGGTGCGACTCGCGCTCGAGCTCGCGTCGCGCGACCCGTCGTTCTTCATGCCGTTCCAGTACGCGAACGAGGCGAACCCGCGCGCGCATTACGACGGGACGGGCGCCGAGATCGCCGAGGCGCTCGATCGCGTCGACGTCCTCGTAGCCGGGCTCGGCACCGGCGGAACGCTGATGGGTGCGGGCGAGCGCCTGCGCGAGTCGTTTTCCGATGTCGTCGTCGCAGCGGCAGAGCCGCTTCCGGGCGACGAGGTGATGGGACTGCGCTCCCTCGCCGACGGCTACGTACCGCCCATCCTGGACGTATCGAAGCTCGACCGGAAGCTCCTCGTGACGAACGAGGAGTCGGTGTCGGGGCTTCGGCTGCTCCTCGACCACGAAGGGATATTCGGTGGCGTCTCCTCAGGCGCCGTGATCCACGCTGCGCTCCGGATCGCGGATGAGCTCGACGAGGGAGTCGTCGTCTGTGTGCTCGCAGACGGCGGGTGGAAGTACCTCTCCGCGGGCTTCTGGGACGCTGAGGACGTCGAGAGCGCGATGGAGCGATCCGTCTGGTGGTGATTCCCGCTCACGTGCGCAGCGAGCTCGAGGCGCACGCGCAGGATGAGATCCCGAACGAGGCCTGCGGCCTCGTCGTCGTGACGGAGGGAGTCGCTTACCGCTACATTCGCGGGCGCAACTCGGCGGCGTCTCCCTATCGGTTCGAGCTCGCTGTCGACCCGGATACGTGGTTTCTCGAAGACGACGGATACGAGCTCGCGGTCTTCCATTCTCATCTCTCATCGCCGCCTCGCCCATCGCGCACCGACGTCGAGAACATCGGGCTCTGGGCCGGGCGCCCGTACCTGATCTACACCGTGCGCACCGGCGAACTCGCCGCCTGGACGATCGCGGACGGCTCGATCGAGCCGCTCCCGCTCGTCAGCGCACCGATCCCGTAGCTACGAGGCGGCCGTCAAGAGTCCCGCAGCTTCGATCGCGCGTCGGGCAAGCGCGTCGTCGTCCGGACCCGGGAGACCGCTCACACCGATGGCACCGGCCCGACGCGTGCCGTCGAATGCGGCCACGCCACCCTGGAAGAAGGTGAAGAAGGGGTCGAAGCTCGCGCGCTCCGCAGCGTCTTCACGCGCCTTCGCGGCAAGCTCGGCAGTGGAGCTGGCGTCGCTCCGCGCCGCCGTGTACGCCTTGCGCTGCGCGTTGAGGCGCGTGTCGGGAGCGGCACCATCCATCGTCGCCGCGGCGACCAGTTCCCCGTGGTCGTCGGCGACGAAGACCGAGACGGGTGCCGAAGCGTTCTCCACCACGAAATGAACCTGGGCGAGCGCCTGCTGGAGTGTCATCCCGCCATCTTGACGACCGCGCCGGTGCGATGCGATTCGAGTGCCGCTGTGAAGAGCTCGTGCGACCAAGCGGCCTCCTCGGGCGTGGCGCAGTGAAACGGCTGACGCATGCCGTCTCGGCCGTGGGCAAGCTCGTCGATGAAGGCGGCCCACATCTGGAGCACGCCGTCGGAGAAGCCGAACTCGAAGATCGAGCCGGTGATCGTCGGATAGGCGGACTGCGACCCGAGCTCCAGCACGTGCCACGACTGGGTCGAGCCGGGCTCGTAGGCCATGAGCCGAAGCGTCTTCGGATACTTCGTCGTGTAGGCGATCGAGCCGGCAGTGCCGTCGACCTCGATGACCCACGTGTTCGTCTCCCCTGGCGCGATGCGCTTTGTCTCGATTCGGAGCGGAAAGGAATGGTCGTCGTCCTCCGCCTCGCAGAGGAGAACAGCGTTGTCCCAGGTGTCGCATGCGGAAACGCCGCCCATGCCGTCCGGGCGCTCCGGCACGACATCGGAGAGGACGGCCCGAACGTTGCGAGGTATCCAGCCGGCGCGAAAGGGCAGGTGAACGGCGTGCAGCCCCAGATCGCCCATGCAGCCGTACTCGCCGTTGAAACGCGCCTGCCGCTTCCAGTTAATCGGCTTCTCCGGGTCGAGGTCGCTCGAATGCAGGAAGAGCGAGCGCACCTCCAACACCCGACCGAACCGCCGCTCGGCAATCCAGCGCGCCACTTCCTGCCCGCCGGGGAAGAACGGAAACTCGGACGAGCAGCGTGCGAGCAGCTCAGGGTGAGCCGCGATGGCCTGGTTGATCGTCTTGTTCGCGGGCAGGTCGACCCCGAAAGGCTTCTCTCCCAGCAAGTGCTTCCCCGCGTCCAGACAGGCGACGTACACCTCCTCGTGGAGATAGTGAGGGACGGCCACGTACACGGCCTCCACGGTGTCGTCTGCGAGCAGCTCGTGATAGTCCGAGACCAGGCGTGGAGCGGGTCTCAGCCGCTCGTACCAGGCCAGGACCTCCGGGTTCGGGTCGCACACGGAGACGATCTCGGGACGGGCGCCGAGGTCGGCAAGATGCAGCCAACGCGCGGCCGCGCTCGCAGCCTCGCGCCCCATCAGCCCTCCGCCGACGATCCCGATCGCGACGAGGCGCTCGGTCATCCGTGAACGATCGCCAACAACCGCTGGACCATTCCGGACGGGTCCTCGTGCTGGATGACGTTGCGCCCGTAGACGAGGCCTGACGCCCCCGCAGCCATTACCCGTCGACTGCGCTCGAGGATCTCTTCGTCGGACGCGCGGCCGCCGCCGCGGACGAGCACCGGCCGCCCGGCTGCCGCCTCGACGACGCGCGCGTAGTCGCCGAGGTCGTCGGTCGGGTCGGCCTTGATGACGTCGGCGCCGAGCTCCGCGGCCTGACGAACGAGCGTCACGATTCGATCGGTGTCACCGTCGACGCCGTAGCCGTCGGTACCCCGCTTCATCACGAGCGGCTCGACCATCAACGGCATTGCGGCCTGGTCGCACGCGGCGCGCAACGCAGAGATGTTGCGGATGCACTGCCGGCGCAGCTCCGGCTCGTTCGGCAGGTCGAGGAGGTTGACGCAGACACAGACCGCGTCGAGACGAACGGCCTGCCCGACCGCGTCGACCGTCAGCTCCGAGAAGAGCGGACGGGGCGGCTCGGCGCCGTAGACGTTGGCGATGTCCGTGCGGAGCACGAGCGACGGTTTGGGGCCTGGCAGTTCCTGGAGGAGCGGCGCGGTTCCGGCCGCGAGCTGGATCGCATCCGGGGCGGCAGCGACGAGCGTCGCGATCGCGCGCCGGAGATCCTCGATCCCGGCCAGGAACGACGGCTCGCCGAACAGCCCGTGATCGACCGCGACGTCGAGGCACTTGCCGTCGGCTCCGAAGAGCCGGTTCAAGCGAGCATTCACGGCGCGGACTCTAAACCGGCGGAGCTAGCTCTCATCCGCCGGGCTCTCCGTCAGTCCCATCACGTCCTCCCTTTCGATGCGACCGCCCGGCCCGCTCCCTCGAATGCGAGAGAGATCGACCCCGAGGTCCCGGGCAAGGCGCCGAACGGCTGGGGAGGCCGTCACTCGGGCATGCTGAGGCATGAGCGTCGGCTCGCCACCGGCAACGACCTCCCGTGCCAGTTCCTGAGCCGGCACCTGCGCCTGCACCTCCTCGCCCGGCTCACCGACGTACGCGACGACGGTACCGACCCGAACGGTCTCATCCTCACCGTGCACGATCTCGAGCAGCGTTCCGCCCACCGTTGCTTCGACCGCGAGCGTCACCTTGTCGGTCTCGACCTCGAACAGGGGCTCCCCGAGCGCGACTGCGTCGCCTGCTGCCTTCAGCCACTCGACGATGCGGAGCTCGTCGGTCGTCTCCCCGAGAGGGGGCATACGCACGGCGTGGGCCATCGGCTACGCGCACACCTCCCGCACGGCGGTCTCGATCCGCTCGACCGAGGGCACGACGGCCTGTTCGAGGACAGGCGCGTACGGGATCGGCACATCCAGGGCTGCGACGCGCTTGATCGGGGCCTCGAGTGCGTAGAGACACTCGTCCGCCGCGCGAGCGGCCACCTCGGCGCCCCAACCGCCGGTGAGAGTGTCCTCGTGCACGATCACGAGGCGGCCCGTCTTGCGCACCGAGGCCCACAGCGTCTCCGTGTCGAGCGGAAGCAGCGTCAGGGGGTCGATCACCTCGCACTCGATGCCGGCCGCCGCAGAGAGCTCGTCGGCCACAGCCAGACAGCGGTAGAGGGAGACGTGCGTGGCGACGAGAGTCACGTCGCCTCCGGCACGCTTCACGACCGCCTGCCCAATGGGAAAGAGGTACTCCTCCTCGGGAACCTCTGCAGTGAGATCGAGCCCGCCGGCCTGTTCGCGTCCTTTCGTCCCGTAGAGGAGCTTGTGCTCGAAGAAGAGCACCGGGTTGTCGTCGCGCACGGCGCTCTTGAGCAGACCTTTCGCGTGGTAAGCGTCGGACACGCATACGACCTTCAGCCCGGGCACGTGGGCGAAGTAGCTCTCCGGGCTCTGACCGTGTTGGGCGCCGCGGACCGATGCGCCGACAGGCGCGCGCATTACCAGCGGCACGCTGAGCCTGCCGCCCGACATCAGCCGCATCTTTGCCGCCTGGTTGACGAGCTCGTCCATGCACTCGAAGAGAAAGTCGGAGTACTGCATGTCGGCGATCGGTCGGAACCCCATCAGTGCGGCGCCGACGGCCGCCCCGGCAATCGCCTTCTCGCTGATGGGCGTATCGACGATACGCTCGTGCCCGAACTCGTCGGTCAGCCCAAGATACACACCGAAGGCACCGCCGAAGCCACCCTCGATACCGATGTCTTCGCCGATCAGGAAGACGGACTCGTCACGGCGCATCTCCTCGGCCACGGCCTCGCGCAGCGCCTCGGCGATCGTCAACCGCCTCGTGCCCCTCGGCGTCTCAGGCGTAGGCATCGGCGAGCAACTCCGCGGGATCGGGATCGGGCGAGCTGCGAGCAAACTCGACTGCGTCGTCGAGCACGGCGTCGACCTCGCCGCCCACGGCGTCGAAAGCGGCTTCGTCCGCGGCCCCCTCTTCGAGCAGCTGATGTCGAAGCCCGACGATCGGATCGCGGAGCCGCCACTCGTCCTCTTCCACCCGGCTGCGATAGCCGCGGGCGTCACTGCGGCTATGGCCGACGAACCGGTACGTCGCACATTCGAGCAGGGTCGGCCCTTGACCCGCGCGCGCCGCTGCAACCGCAGTTGACGCCGCCCGGCGCACCGCAACGACGTCCATGCCGTCGACGACCTGCGCCGTGACGCCGTAGGCTCCTGCTCGAGCCGCGACCGATGGGACGAGCGAGACGCGCTCCCAGGGCGTCGATGCCCCGTAGAGGTTGTTCTCGCACACGAAGACCACAGGAAGCTGCTGGACGGCTGCAAAGTTCAGCCCTTCGTGGAAGGCGCCCTCGTTGGTCGCCCCTTCTCCGAAGAAGCAGGCGGCAACTTGACCCGTGCGTCCGAGCTTGAAGGCGAGCCCGAGGCCGGTCACGACTGTATTGCCTCCCCCGACGATCGCAATCGCCGGCAGCATCCCGACGTCGGGGTCGCCAAGATGCATCGAGCCGCCTCGGCCTCGGCAGCAACCGGTCTCCTTCCCGTACAGCTCCGCCATCGCAGCGCGGGGCGACACGCCCTTCGCGAGCGCGTGACCGTGCGGGCGGTGTGTGGAGGTGATCCAGTCACCAGCCTCGAGGGCATCGCAGACGCCGGTCGCAACCGCTTCCTGTCCCTGGCACTGGTGCAGGGTGCCGGGGATCTCGCCTTCGAGGAAGAGGAAGTAGACGCGCTCCTCGAAGCGCCGGATGAGCAGCATCGTCCGGTAAAGCTCGAGCAACACGGTGGGCTGGGGTCTCTCAGGCCGCACGTCCGCTCCCACCGTAGAGCCTGATCAGGTTGCGCACGACCGGGACCAGGCGCCGCTTGCCCGCGTCGAGCAGGTCGTGCGAGGAGTGCGAGCCGAGCAGCTCGTGCGGGCCAGGGTCGTCGACGCGAGTCCCGACAGCCTCGGCGAGACCTTCGAGGAACGTTCGCTTGAGCACGGTGCCGACATTGAACTTCGCCACCCCGCGCGCGATCGCACCCGCGACAGCCTCGGGCGGGAAGCTCGTTCCGCCGTGCACCACGAGTGGCACGTCGACGAGCCGATGAATCTCGGCGAGACGGTCGAGATCAACAGGAGCCGAGCGCCCCTCGAGCACGTGGACGTTCCCGAAAGAGACCGCGAGGCTGTCGACACCGGTTGCGGCGACGAAGGCTGCCGCCTCGCCGGGATCTGTGAGCGCGGCATGTGCATCGTCGATCTCACTCCCCGTGGCGGCGGGCAGGCTGCCGAGCTCACCCTCGACGGCGACGCCGCGCTCGTGGGCGGCACGCACGAGGGCGCCGACCTGCTCGACAGCGTCAGTGGGGGATTGCCGGCCCGTGTGCAGCATCAGCGCGGTGAAGCCTGCGTCCAGCCCTCGGCGCGCCTGCTCGAGCGTGTTGGCCTCATTCAGAAGAAGGCATGTGGGGACCTGGGCCTGCTCGGCAACCGGGCGTCCGAGACGGCTGAGCGCCTCGATCCCGCCGCCGTCGAGCCAGGCGCGGTCGACGAGCAGGCAGCCGAAGCCGAGGATGACGGGCGCGCTCTCGGCCTCGGCGGCCTCGACGACCGCCTCGAGCGAGTAACTGTCCCACGCCTCGAAGTAGCCAACCGCGTACCCGCCAGCGCGCGCGTCTGCGAGCAGCGTCGTCAGCGGGGCGAGCGGCATTGCCTCATGACCGAGGTACGTCCCGCGCCCAGGCGGGGTGCTCCATGATGAACCGGTCGGCCTCGTCGCGAGAGAAGACGCCCGCGTAGCATCCGAGGGCCGTACACGCCGAGCCGCCCATGACGCTCGCGAAGCGGGCGGAACGTTCGAGCTCCCAGCCTTCGAGCATGCCGAGAATCAACCCGGCTGCGAACGCGTCTCCCGCTCCAGAAGGCTCGAGGACATCGACGCGCGGGGCGGCCAACTCGAAGACCTCGTCTCCACTGTGCACGAGGACGCCTCGCTCGCCCCGCTTGATCACAACGGTTCTTGCACCGGCTTCGAGAAGACGCTCGGCTTGCCGCAGCGGCTCGGCCTCCCCCGTCAGCGCCCGCGCCTCGTCCTCGTTCGGGAGGAAATAGTCGGCGAGCGGTAGCAACTCCGAGACAGCGTCCACGGACAGATCGCCGAGACCGCTCGGCACGACGACGTCGAGCACGATGCGGGTGCCCTGCTCACGCGCGAACCGGAACCGCGCCGCGAGATCGCTCTGGTGGAGCGCCGGGAGGACGAGGTATCCGCCGACGTAGGTCACGTCGGCCGCCTCGAGCGACACCGGGGGGATGTCGGCCGCCGTGAGCGCGGCGTTGGCGCCGAACGTGTGGATGAAGCGTCGGTCCTCGTCGACGACGGGGAGGATCACGGTCTTCGACGTGCCGTGGCCGGCCGTCCGAGCTACGCCACTCGTGTCGATCCCGCGCGCCCGCAGATCGCGCTCGACGAGGTCGCCGAACAGGTCGTCGCCGACGCGCCCGACCACGGCTGCCGCGAGGCCCAACGTTCGCAACGCGATCGCGGTGTTCGCCGCGCAACCCCCCGGTTGGACGAGGAAGTCCTCCGTGGCGATCAGCTCACCTGCGGCTGGGAGCCGGGCCAACGGCGGCACGACCAGGTCGGCTACCAGGATCCCGACGCACAGCACGGACGCCTCGGGCATGGGCTTCACGCGTCTCGGACGACGGTCTCTCGCCCGATCCGCAAGTCGGTGAAGACGTCCAGCTCGTCGGTGCTCGTGGTCGAGAACTCCGAGACAACGGCTCCCTCGTCTCCTGCCTGGAACCAGTGGAGCGTGTTCGGCGGGACCGTGTGCTGATCACCTGGCCGGAGCTCGATCTCGTGCCAGACCGTGAACGCGCCGTCGCGCTCCGGCGGGCGACAGGCAGGACTACGCGCAGGCTCGCCCTCGGTGTACAGGTAGACGACTCCCCAGCGGCAGCGGAACGTCTCTTCCTTCCCGGGGGACTCTCCAACGGGCGGGTGCCGGTGCTCGGGACACGTCTGGCGAGGAAAGAGCACGAGCTCCTTCGCGCAGACGCGCTCCGTGTTCACGTAGACGACGATCTCCAGTCCGATCTCGTCCAGCCGCGAGAGACCGAAGTCGGCAACTTCGATCGCCCTGCGCTCCGCGGGCGTGAGGACGATGCCGGCGTCGGCGAGCACTGCGGCTGCTCGGTCCTGCGCTCCAGTGAGCTCCTCTCGCGTGAGCACGTCAGACTCCCGTCAGGCGAGGGTCGACAACGCGGTATGTTGCCTTGCGGGAACTGGCCGAGCCATGCGTGGCGATACTACGCCGGTAGCTGTACGCAGGGCGATCGAGGTGGGCGCTCGACCAAGGAGGTATTCGCTGTTCCGTAGGGTGACCAGCACGTTGCGTGTACCAGTCGCA
>JAOUHF010000059.1 GCA_029865325.1 Thermoleophilia bacterium | reverse complement strand
GCTCCGGCGCGGTGATCGGAACTCGCCCTTCGGCTGGAGCGTCCAGTGGCCGTTCTCCCGCGTGCCGAGAAGCGCGGCAAAGACCGCTCCGGAGTCGAAGCGCGGCAAGCAGAGCCAGTCGATGCAGCCATGCCGGCTGACGAGCGCCGCCGTCTGGAGGTCGCCGATGAGCCCGTAGTCCTCGATGAGTGCCGTCACCGGTGCTCCTCGAGAAAAGCCGCGTAACGGCGAAAGCGCTTCAGTGAGGCGCGATCGAACGCGGTTCGGTACTCGTCCGCCCTCTGTTCGTCGAGAGCAGCGGCGTACGTCTCCCGGAGGTCGTAGAGCCGCTCGCCGATCGCGTCCACCACGAGCTGATAGTCGCCGAAGAGCTCCTCCGAGTCGTCCGCGCTCGCGTTGGTCCAGGCGGCGTCGGCTTCTTCCGCTTCCGCGATCAGCGAAGCGTCGTCCAGGGCGAAGAGTTCGAGCTGCCGGTCGACGACGTCCTTGAAGCGGCCGCGTCGCAAGATCAAAGGAGCTCGCGGTAGACGTCGAGGTGAGCGGCAGCCGATGCTTCCCAGGTGAGCTCCGCACGAGCCTTCTCCGCGCCAGTCCTGGCTGCGGCGAGGGCGTCACCGTCCTCGAGCAAGAGCTGGAGCGCAGCGGCCATCGCCTCGACATCTCCCGGCGGCACCACGGCACCGGCTCCAAAATGCCCGACCACCTCGCCGAGCCCACCGATGTCGTAGACGATCGCCGGCACACCTGCTCCCAGCACCTGCAGGAGTGCGCCGGAGACGTCGATCTCCGCCCGGTAGGGGAAGAGCGCGACCGTTGCCTCCGACAGCGCGCGTCGCAGCTCGGAGTCGGGGAGATAGCCGAGCCGCCATTCGGCTCTGTCGCCGGCGGTCTGCCGGAGACCTTCGAGCGGTACTCGAGGGTCACCCACCACCAAGAGGCGAGCGCGGTCGGCTTTCATGACGGCCTCGACCGCGTCCTCGGTGCCCTTGTACGGACGGATGAGACCGAGCGCGAGCGCAGTCCGTCCATCGTCCGCCCGCTCGATCTCTTGGCGGAACGCAGGGTGTGGGATAACGCGCAACTTCTCCGGGGCGATGCCGAACTCCGCCAACTGATCGCGCCCTCGCTGGGAGTGGACGACCACTCGGTCGAACTTCGCGAAGAGGCTTCTCCAGAGGCCGACCTTCGACGCCGTTCGTCGGGGGATGATGTCGTGCGCAGTGAAGACCGCAGGGCTCCGTGGACGGAGCAGCCAGCGATCCGCCTCTGCAGCGCCGAGCCATTGGACGTGCAGGATGTCCGGATTGGAGGTCGCCAGCCGAGCCATCCCGAACGGGTGCTCGAGCGCCTTCACCGCGAGACGAAGGCGAGACGATCCCATCCGTGACGAGAGCGGGTAGAACCACTCCCGCGCCGAATAGCCTTCCGCCGGCGCCACCGAGCCGAAGCGAAACCGGCACGTCACCAGCTCGACATCCGCGCCGGCTCGGGCGAGCGCGGCGGCAAGCGAGCGGTCGTACGGCGGCGTGTACGCAGGAGGATCGGCAAGGACGATGCGCATGCCCGGGGAACGTTAGACGCGGTGTCGGCACAATCCCGCAGGTGACGTTCGAGGAAGGCCGCGCGCAGTTCCCGGTGCTCGAGCAGCTCGCGTACCTCCAGGCCGGAAGCGTGGGCCCGCTCGCCCGCGCGACCATCGAGGCGATGCACGTCGAGGAGGAGCGAAACCTCCGCGACGGGAGAGCGGGGATGCCGTACTTCGAGCGCGTGCTCGCCCTCAGAGATGAACTGCGTCGTGAGATCGGCGCGCTCGTCGGTGCCGGCCCGGAACTCGTCGCGCTCACGACCTCGACGACGGACGGTTGCAATATCGTCCTCGCGGGACTCGACCTCGGACCGGATGACGAGGTCGTCACGACGACGGACGAGCACTTCGGCCTGATCGGGCCGCTGCATGCGTCCGGCGCGAAGGTCGTCGTCGTTCCACCGGAGCCGGATCAGATCGTGTCGGCCGTCACGCCGCGCACCCGCCTGCTCGCGCTCTCCCATGTGCTCTGGACGACTGGGCAGGTGCTTGTGGTGCACGATCTCAAAGCTCACACGGGCCTCCCGATCCTCGTCGACGGCGCACAGTCGGTCGGCGCGATCCCCGTGGACGCGCGGGGGCTCGACTTCTACACGATCTCCGGCCAGAAGTGGCTGTGCGGTCCGGAGGCAACGGGCGCACTCGTCGTCGCCGAGCCCGAGCGTCTCCGTGTAGGTCGGCCCAGCTACTTCGCTCAGCAGGAGCATCAGCCGAATGGGGCGTTCGTCCCCAAGCCGGGCGCCAGTCGATTCGATCCGGGCTGGATTTCGGCAGCTCAGCTCTCCGGCCTGCGCGCCGCGCTCGAGGCCCAACCCGAATGGCGATTCACGCGGGCCGCGGAGATGGCCGAGCGCTGTCGCGCGGCGCTCCAGGACGCCGGCATGGATGTCGTCGTCCCGAGTGACCGAGCGACTCTCGTGTCGTGGCGCGTCCCCGCTGAAGAGTCGGCGGCGTTCGTTGCCCGACTTTCTGCGGCGGGGGTCATCGTCCGCGACCTTCTGGGTCGCGGACTGGTTCGCGCGTCGGTCGGCTGGTGGACGAGCGACGACGACCTCGAGCGACTCGTCGCAGCGCTGTAGGGTCGTCGGAATATGTGCTTCGACCTCGACTCGTCGCCGCCAATCGAGCCGATCTCGGGAGCTGCGGTGTCTCACGACGAGCTCGAGCTCGAAGCTGCGGACGGGAACCGCTTCGCCGCCTTCTTCGCCGCGCCCGACGGCGCGGCCTCCGTCGGCATCGTCGTCCTCCCTGACGTTCGCGGCCTGTATCGGTTCTACGAGGAGTTGGCGCTGCGGTTCGCCGAGCGCGGGTACGCAGCCGTCGCTGTCGACTACTTCGGGCGGACGGCGGGCGTCGACAAGAGGAGCGACGAGTTCGAATACATGCCTCACGTCGAGCAGACGACACAGGCCGGGCTACAGGCCGACGTCGCGGCCGCGGTCGCGCACCTTCGCGGCGCCGGATGCGAAACGGTGTTCACCGTGGGCTTCTGTTTCGGTGGTCGCAACTCATGGCTCGCCGCGGCTGCCGGGCATGGCCTCGCAGGCGCGGTCGGCTTCTACGGTAGACCCGGGCCGGGCCGAGACGGCTCGCGTGGACCGACCGAGCGCGCCGAGGACTTTGCCGCACCGATCCTGGCACTGATGGGTGGAGATGACCCGGCGATACCGCTCGAAGACGTCGATGCCTTCGACGACGCGTTGGACGCGTCTGGCGTCGAGCACGAGGTGGTCGTCTATCCCGGAGCCCCGCACAGCTTCTTCGACCGCAAGTACGCCGAGTTCGCGGTGGACTCCGAGGATGCGTGGAGCCGCGTCCTGGCGTTCATCGGCCGCTATGCCGCGTAAGATCGCATGATGAACCGCTCCGTGACGTTCGGGATCATCGGCGGCCTCGCTTGGTTCGCCGTCGGGATCTTCGTCGGCTGGCTGATCTGGGGCTAGGACTCGGTCTCGGTGCCGGCTGTGCGTAAGCCGAGTTCTCCGGCGATCGGCTGCATCGCCGAGATGACGTTCGCGATGTGCTCGTCGAGCTCGAGCCCGAGGAGTTCCGCTCCCGCATAGACCTCGTCCCGATGGACGCCGGCCGCGAATGACGGCTGCTTCAGTTTCTTCTTCACCGACTTGGGCTCGAGCCCGTCAATCCCGGTCGGTCGGACGAGTCCGCACGCGTGGACGAAGCCGGAGAGCTCGTCGCACGCGAACAAGACCTTCTTCAGCTGCGTGTCACGTGGCATCTCGAGGTGCTCGGCGTGTGAGAGGGCTGCCTCGATCAGCTCGTCCGAGTACCCCTCCTCTCGGAGGATGGGCGCGCCGTCCTGCGGGTGCTTGTCCAACGTGGGGTGGATCTGGTAGTCGAAGTCGTGGAGAAGGGCAACGCATCCCCAGAACTCATCGTCCTCGCCGTAGAGCCGCGCGTAGAAACGAACGGACGATTCCACTGCGAGCGCGTGCCGAAGAAGTGACTCGCTCGTGGTGTAACGAGTCAGCGTTTCCCACGCCTGGTCTCGGGTTGGCCGCACGGCGCAGTACGATAGCCGCCGCCGTTGGAAACCCAGCTCACACAACGCACGACCGCGCCGTATGGAACGTGGTCGTCGCCGATCAGCGCCGAGATGGTCGCCCGTTCGGGCTCGCGTCTCACGGCGCCATGGCTCGCGGGCGAAACAACGTGGTGGCTCGAAGGTCGTCCGGCCGAGAACGGCCGCGTCGTCCTCGTGAGAGCCGAGTCGGGCGTCGATCCGGTCGATGTCGTCCCGAAAGGATTCAACGTTCGCACCGGTGTGCACGAGTACGGAGGCGGCGCCTACTGCATTCACGCCGATACGGCGTTCGTCTCCAACTTCGACGATCAGCGCCTCTATCGCGTCGATCCAGGCGCGACCCCGGTGGCGATCACGCCAGCCGTGGAAGGCAAGAGACATCGGTACGCCGACGGACGCGTCACCCCCGACGGCGGTCTCTGGATTGGCATACGCGAGCGGCACACAAAGAGCGGGCGCTCGGCGGACGTTGTCAACGAGCTCGTCGCGATCCCGACTGACGGCTCCTCCGCGCCGCGAGTGATCGCAGCCGGTAGGGACTTCTACTCGAATCCGCGCATCTCGCCCGACGGCTCTCGGCTTTGCTTCCTGGCGTGGAATCTGCCGTGGATGCCGTGGGACGGCTGTGAGCTGTACGTCGCAGAGCTCACCCCGGACGGCGAGCTCGCAGGGATGACACACGTCGCCGGCATGGACGGCCACGAGTCGATCTGGCAGCCCGAGTGGAGCCCGTCCGGAGATCTCGTGCTCGCCAGTGACCGAAGCGGCTGGTGGAATCTCGAGCGAATCCGCGAAGGCCAGCGCACGGTTCTCCACGCCGCTGAGGCCGAGTTCGGATACCCGGCATGGACGTTCGGAGCGCGCTCGTTTGCGTGTCTCGGAGACGGGCGGATCGTGTGCGGGTACGACTCGGAAGGACTCACGTACTTCGGGCTTCTCGACCCGGAAGACGGCCGAATGGAACGACTTGACGTGGAGCTCGACTCCTGGGGCACGCCGTGCGTGTGTGCCGACGGCGAACAGGTCGTCGTCATCGCGGGATCGGCGACGCTTCCGAGCCGCGTGCTTCGGCTCGACGTCTCGTCGGGCGCCCAGCAGATCCTGCGAACGAGCTCACAGCTTCCCGTCAACACCGAGTACTTCTCCGTGCCGCGCGCGATCGAGTTCCCCACCGAGGGTGGCTTGACCGCGCATGCGCTCGTCTATCGACCGACGAATCCGGACTACGAGCCCCCGGAGGGGGAGCACCCGCCGTTGATCGTCATGAGCCACGGCGGCCCGACCGGGAACACGACTGCGATGTTCGGCATCGACATGCAGTTCTGGACGAGCCGGGGCTTCGCCGTCGTCGACGTGAACTACGGAGGCTCGACCGGCTACGGACGCGCGTACCGAGAGCGCTTGAACGGGAAATGGGGCGTGGTCGACCTCGAGGACTGTGTCAATGCGGCGCGCTACCTCGTCGACCGCGGTGAGGCGGATCCGAGTCGCCTCTTGATCACGGGTGGCAGCGCCGGTGGCTACACGACGATCTGCGCCCTCACGTTCACGGACGCATTCGCCGCTGGCGCGACGTACTTCGGCATCGCCGACCTCGAGCAGTTCGGTGGGGGGGAGACCCACAAGTTCGAGCTGCAGTACGAGCACACGCTCGTTGGGCCCTACCCGGAGCGAGCAGACCTCTACCATGCCCGCAGCCCGATCCATTTCGTCGATCGGATCTCGACGCCGATGCTCGTGCTCCAGGGCGCCGATGACAAGGTGGTCCCGCCCTCACAGGCCGAGCTCATCGTCGGGGCCTTGCAGGAGCGCGGCGTACCACACGCATATCTCCTCTACGAGGGCGAGGGGCATGGATTCCGCAAGGCCGAGAACATCGTTCACGCGCTGGAGGCCGAGCTCTCCTTCTACGCTCAGGTTCTGGGCTTCGAGCCTGGAGGCGACGTGCCGAAGCTCCAAATCGAGCACCTCTCTTCGTGATACGAAGGTAAGCGAGTGAAGACGGCGAGTACCATTGCCCGCGCGATGCAGTCCTTCGTCATCGAGGGAGGCCGCCCGCTGTCGGGGACGGTTCGCGCCTCGGGGAACAAGAACGGCGCGCTCCCCATCCTCGCTGCGTGCGCGCTTGCCTCGGACGAGGTGCGCCTCTCGAACGTCCCGCGCATCCGCGATGTCGAGACGATGGTCGAGCTTCTCGCGGATCTGGGCGCCGACGTCGAGTGGACCGGCCCGAACGACGTTCGCGTCGATCCACGCTGTGTGTCCAAGACGGACCTCGATCCAGAGCTCGCGCGCGAGATTCGCGCGTCGTTCCTCCTCGCCGGACCGTTGCTCGCGCGCTTCGGTCGCGTAACCGTGCCGCCGCCCGGCGGCGACGTGATCGGCCGACGCCGGCTCGACACTCACGTTCAAGCGTTCGCCGCGCTCGGCGCGAAGATCGAGCTCGATGGTGTCTACGACCTCTCGACAACCGGGCTTCGCGGCGCGCGTGTCTACCTCGACGAGGCCTCGGTCATGGGAACCGAGAACGCGATCATGGCAGCTGTTCTCGCTGACGGCGAGACGGTACTCAGCCATGCTGCCTGCGAGCCGCACATCCAGGATCTCTGCCATTTCCTCATGTCCCTCGGCGCCGAGATCGAGGGCATCGGCTCGAACGTCCTCCACATCCGCGGGGCAAAGGAGCTCGGCGGCGGGGAATACCGCGTCGGCCCCGATCACATCGAGGTGGCCAGCTTCGTGGGCCTGGCCGCGGCTACCGGCGGCGAGATCGTGGTCACGGACGTCGAGCCCGACGACCTGATCTCGATCGTGCCCGCCTTTCGCAAGCTCGGAGTCGAGATGGACGTGTCGGACTCGAGTGTCCGCGTCTTGGCAGGTCAGGACCTGCAGGTCGAGGATGACTTCGGTGGGCAGATACCCAAGATCGAGAGCGGTGTCTGGCCAGCGTTCCCGGCCGACCTGACGTCGATCGCCGTAACCGTCGCGACACAGGCGCGGGGGACGATCCTCATCTTCGAGAAGATGTTCGAGAGTCGGCTCTTCTTCGTGGACAAGCTTGTCTCGATGGGCGCACGGATCGTCCTCTGCGACCCGCATCGGGTCGTGGTCACCGGGCCGGCGACGCTGTACGGCGAGCGCCTCGAGAGCCCCGACATTCGCGCCGGGATGGCAATGTTGATCGCAGCCCTGTGCGCCGAGGGTACGTCGACCATCGGAAACATCCGGCAGATCGATCGCGGATACGAGCGGATCGACGAACGCCTGCAAGGGCTGGGCGCCGCGATCGAGCGGACTGAGCTGTGACGAACGCAAGCGCGGCCCGGATCATCCTCGCGAGTGGCGGAGACAGTCGTGCGGCAACGGGTGTCGCTGTGCTGGATCATCTTCTCGAGGAACTCGCGTACGCCGGCGGGTTCGAGCTGCAGCTCGAGATCGCGCCGGGTGAGCCCGAAGCGGAGGTTGGACAGGCCGGCGTCGCCCTCGGAGAGGCGCTCGTGCCGCTCCTCGGAGGCGAGGCCGCAGCGGGGCGTGGCTTCGGGGTTGCTCCAGCTGACGAGGCACTCGCGATGGTGGTCGTCGAAGCATCGGGAAGGCCGCTCGTGGCGTCGAACGCCGATCTCACATCGACGAGGGCCGGCGGGCTCCAGACCGACCTCGCTGCGGCGTTCCTCCACGATCTCGCCGAGTCTGCGGGGCTCACGATCCACGTTCGATTGATCGAGGGAGAGAACTCGCAACACGTCCTGTCCGCGATCTTCAAGGCGCTCGGTGTCGCGCTCGCGCGCGCCTGCTCGCCTTCTTAACGAAAGGGGCTCACGTGGCAAACAAAGAGGTCGTACGCACCGACCGCGCGCCAGGGCCGTTCCAGGGTGCTCCGTACAACCAGGCGATTCGCATGGGAGACCTCGTCTTCGTCGCGGGGCAGCTCGGTATCAGCCTCGAGACGGGTGAGCTCGCAGGTCCCGGCGTGTCGGAGCAAACGGAGCAGATCATGGCCAACATGGACGCGATTCTGGAGGCGGCCGGGAGCGCACTCGACAAGCTCGTCAAAACGACGGTCTTTCTCATGGATCTCGGCGACTTCGGCGGGATGAACGAGGTCTACGGAAGGCACGTCGGCGATCGTGCCCCCGCGCGCTCGACGGTGCAGATCTCGGGTCTTCCGAGCGGCGCGCTCGTCGAGATCGAGGCGATCGCGCACGTCTAGGCAGGCGGGCGCCGAGGTCGTCATCCGCCAGGCGGGGCTCCGGGATGCTTCCGCGATAGCTCACGTTCGCGGGAGGACCTGGCAAGTCGCCTATGCGCAAGTATTTCCCGAGGATGCACCGGTACTCCGGGACAACCCACGGACACGCGGCTTCTACGAGCTTGCCGGCTGGCAGCCTGACGGTGGCTCGAAGGACGAGGAATGGCTGGGCGTGCTGGTCCGTGAGGTCCGCTACCGGCGTTCGCTCAAGCCCACCACGTGAGTGCGGGGCAGAATGAGTTCATGCGCGCGGAGGAGGTCATCGCCACCCACGGGAACACGGACTTCGACGCGTTCGCGGCGATGCTCGCTGCACGCCTTCTGTACCCCGGTGCTGTCGTCGCAGTCGGTTCGCTCAATCGCAATGTCCGCGACTTCTACCGCTTGCACGCGGACGAGCTCGGGGCGATAACGGAGACGGGGGGGCTCGAACTCGACGCCATCAGACGGCTGGTCGTGATCGAGGCGACCACCGCTTCGCGGCTCGGCGAGCTCGAGTCGGTCGCGCTCGATCCGTCCGTGGAAAAAGCGCTGTTCGACCATCACGGTGAGACTAGGTTCCCTGAATGGGTACACGAGGAGGCCGCTGTGGCTTCCACAGACGGAGCGCTGACGACGACGCTCGTCGGGATCCTCGCCGAGCGCGAGATCCTCCCGACCGCACTTGAGGCAACGACGTTCGCACTCGGAATACATGAGGACACGGGCTCGCTCACGTATCCGTCGAGCACCCAGCGCGATGCCGACGCCCTCGCGTGGTGCCTTCGCCACGGCGCGCGCCAGGATCTCATTGCCACCTACCTGCACACGCCGCTCGCAGCCGCCGAGCGCGATCTGTTGCACAGGCTGATGGACGTGCTCGAGCCTGTCGACGCCGGGGGAGAGGAGGTCCTGCTTGCGGCAGTCCACTGGCCGGAGTATGTGGAGGGCATCTCGAACCTCGCTCACAAGATCGTCGACCTCACGGATGCCCGCGCGCTCGTCGTGCTCGTCGAGATGGATAGCCGCGTCTTTGCAGTCGCCCGCAGCCGATCCGGCCGAATCGATGCATCCGTGCTCGCGGCCGCCTTGGGCGGGGGCGGACATGCGCAGGCGGCATCGGCCATCGCGCGCCTGGGTCTCGACGAGGCGCGGGCGGTCGTTCTCGACGCGCTCGAGCAGGCGCAGCGTGAGCCTCGTCGTGCACGCGACGTCATGTCCACTCCGCCGCGCTCGGTAGCGCCCGACGACACCGTTCGACATGCGATGACGCTCTGCCAGCGGCATGGGCAGAGTGGCGTCTTCGTGGTCGACGAAAGCCGAGTCGTGGGCGGCGTCAGCCGGGAGGATCTCGACAAGGCGGTCGGGCATGACCTGTCGCATGCGCCCGTGCGCGGGATCATGAGTAGCCGTGTAGCGGTGGCCTCCGAAGACGCGCCGCTTGCCGAGCTCCAGGCGCTCGTGACGAGCGCCGAGGACGGCCGCGTCGCGGTGCTTCGAGACGACGAACTCGTCGGCGTCATCAGCCGATCCGATCTTCTCCGCGCGCTCGAAGGTGTGAAGCCCGCGCCCGCCGTAGAAGGAATGAGCTTGGCTCGAGAGCTGCACGGGCTCGAACAGCTCCACCCGATCGTCGAGGCGGTCGCGACTCTGGGTGATCGAGCCGAGGGCGTGTACGTCGTGGGCGGGACGCTTCGCGACATCCTGTTGGAGGAGAAGAACTTCGACATCGACATTGCGGTCGAGGGTGACGCGATCGCGTTCGCGCGCTCACTCGCGTCTGCGCTCGGTGGTCGTTTCACCCCACATGACAAGTTCGGGACAGCGATCGTGTCGTACGGGGACGGCGAGCGACTCGACGTCGTCACCACGAGAACGGAGTTCTACGACTCTCCCGGCGCGCTCCCCACTGTCGAACGGGCCGCGTTGCGCGAGGATCTTCGGCGCCGCGACTTCACGATCAACGCGATGGCGGCGTCGCTCAAGCCCGCGGACTTCGGTCTTCTCGTCGATCCGTACGGTGGCCGGGCTGACCTCGCAGCGCGTGTGCTCAGGGTTCTCCACAACCTCTCGTTCATCGACGATCCCACCCGCATCTTCCGTGGGATTCGCTACGAGGCGCGCTACGGCTTTCGCTTCGACGAACATACGACGCGCCTCGCGCGGGGGTGCATCGAGATGGGGCTCGTCGGGGATCTCTCGTCCGTGCGGCTGCGCGACGAGCTCGTGCAATTGCTCGAGGACCCCGGCGCACCGGGTGGAATACGGCGACTGGGCGAGTTGGGCCTCGACCGCGCGATTCACTCCCATCTCCGCGGCGACTCCGAGGCCGCCAGTCTCTTCGAGCGAGCACGTGCGCTGCGGGACGAGCTCGAGATCGACATCCCGGTGTGGAGGCTCGGCGTCGCCGTGCTGGCTCGCCACATGAGCTCTGGCGAGGCATTCGACTGGCTCGACCGTCTCAAGGTTCGTCGCCGTGATGTGGACAGGATTGTCGGAGCGGTCACCATCGCGCCCAGGATCGTCGAGAGACTGCGCGAGGAGGAGCTCGATCCGGCCCAGATCGTCGCGCTGGCGGATCCATTCGCACCCGATGCACCATTGCTCGCGCTTGCCGCGGGGGCCCATGGGGCACTTCGTGATTACTTCGTACGCCTGCGCTCAGTGGAGCTCGAGATCGGCGGCGCGGACCTCGTGTCGATGGGGCTTCCGGAGTCACCGCGAATCGGCGAGGTGTTGGCGGAGGTCAGGCGCCGGAAGCTGAACGGCGAGCTGGAAGGACGCGAGTCGGAGCTCGCCGCCGCCCGTGAGCTCGTCGCGGCGGCGGATGCGTCGTGAGCGTCGCGTCTGCTCACGAGATCGGCGTCCGCTACCAGCGAATTCGCGACGAGGTCGGACCCGCGGTAACCGTTGTCGTCGCAACCAAGTACGTCTCCACCGCTGACATGGCCGTACTTGCGGATGCCGGCGTCGAGACTGTCGGCGAGAATCGAGCCCAGGACCTCGAGCACAAGCACGCGATCTACGACGACGCGTTCCGGTGGCACTTCATCGGCCATCTGCAGTCGAACAAGGTGAAGGTCGTGAACGGCATCTGCGAGCTCGTTCACTCGCTCGCGTCCGATTCGGCAGCTCGGCGGCTCACGATTCCGGCGCTGCTCGAGGTGAACCTGTCGGGGGAGACGTCGAAGTCGGGCATCCTGCCCGACGAGATAGGCGGTTACGTCGAGAGCTACCCGTTCATCCGTGGCCTCATGACCATGCCTCCGCTCGCAGACAATGCCGAGGCGTCGCGATCGTACTTCCGGCGCCTGCGCGAACTCGCATCCGAGCACGGTCTGCGGGACCTCAGCATGGGCACCTCGCAGGACTATTGCGTCGCCGCCGAAGAAGGCGCGACCCTCGTCCGAGTCGGAGCGGTCCTCTTCAGCAGCGCCCAGGGCTAGAATCCCGCGGTCATGGGCTTCACGGACCTCTGGAACCGCACGCTCGTCTACTTCGGCATCGCCGAGGACGAGGAGTGGGACGAGGACGGTCATGAGACCAACGAACAGCTCCAGGAGGACTACCGGCGCCGCGACCGCAAGAACGTCCGGCGACTGCCGAGCACGTCCGAGGCCGACGAATGGACCTCCGAAGAAGCCGCTCCGCGACGCGAGCGCTCATCGCGACTCCGCAGCGTCGATACGCCCTCTCCGGCGAAGGTGCACCTGGTCGTGCCGCGGACGTTCAACGACGCCAAGCAGATCGCCGATCGCTTCAAGGCTCAGATTCCGGTGATCCTGAATCTCCAGAGCGCGGATACCGAGCTCTCCAAGCGGTTGATCGACTTCGCGAGCGGGCTCACCTATGCCCTCGACGGAAGCATGCAGCGGGTCGCCGACAAGGTCTTCCTGCTCACGCCGCGCGATGTCGAGCTGTCCGCCGAAGAACGCGCTCGCGCAATGGAGCGCGGCGGCTTCTTCAATCAGGCATGAGCCAGAGGTGCTGGGAAACCTCCCGGCTTCCCCAGGACACCCTCTCGCGGTCCGCGTCGCGGACAGATGTTCCGCGGGTTCACCCGGCAGCCTTGGCTTCGTAGGAACGTAACGTCGCGCGGCGAACACGCCTCCGATGGGCGTCTACGCCATTCTTGGGCTCCTCGCTGATGCGGCTTCGTCGCTGCAGAGCTTCGTGTCCGTGTTCGTGGCGATCTACGTCTTGCTCATCTTCGCGTATGTGCTTCTCTCGTGGATTCAGCTTCCCTATTCCGGAATTGCCGCAACTATGCGAAAGTTCCTGGACGAAGTCTGCCGTCCGTACCTCGGCCTGTTTCGAGGCCGCATACCGTCGCTCGGGCCACTCGACTTGTCGCCGATAGTGGCCATCGTCGTCCTGCTCGTTGCGGAAAGGATCGTCAACCGCCTCATCGGGGCACTGCTGTAGGAGGTCCAATGCCGCTCACACCAGTCGAGATACGACACATCGATCTGCGCCGCGCGTGGCTCCGGGGCTACCGCAAGCCCGGCGTCGACGCCCTGCTCACCGAGATCGCCGACAGCTTCGAGCAGGTTTGGCGCGAGCGAGCCGATCTCTCGGATCGCCTCGAGGAGCTCGAGGTCGAGGCCGCAAAGCACCAAGAGCTGGAGGCGCTGCTGCGCTCGACGCTCGTGTCCGCGGAGCGTGCCGCCCAGGACATGAAAGAGCAGGCGCGTCGCGAGTCCGACCTGATCGTTCAGGAAGCGCACGCCGAGTCGCGCAGGGTGACGCGTGAATCGGCGGCCGAGAAGCGGCGCCTCGAGGAGGACATGGTCAAGATTCGCGCCCAACTGCGAGCTGCGCTGGAGTCGCTCGGCGAATGGCCCGGGGAGAAGGAGACCGAGAAGGAGAACGACCTCTCCGCGACTCGACCCGTGATCGAAGAGGTCACCGACAGCGGGATCCGCAAGGTCGCGGGCTAAGCAGTAACCGCCGCGGATATCCTTCGAGCCGTGAAGGGCCTGCGTACAAGTCTGCGGTTGCGCGTTGTCCCCGGGGCGAAAGGGCCCGGGGTCGTCGGGCGGCATGGCGATGCCTGGAAAGTCCGCGTCGCAGCCGCGCCCGAGGACGGGAAGGCGAACGACGCCGTGCTCGACCTCCTCGCCCGCACGCTCGATCTTCCGCGGCGCGACCTCGAGCTGAGTGCCGGGAACTCCTCGCGTGACAAGGTTGTCGTTCTCGACGGGTTGAGCAGCGAAGCGGCCGACCTCATGCTCGCTGCTGCTGCTGCTGCGGAGCGCAAAGGGTGAGCATCGACGTCGATCGCTTTCGTAGCGCGCTCGAGGCCGAGCAGGTCCGGCTTCGGCACGCTCTGGCAGCGGTCAATCACGAGGGCTCGCTGATCGAGGAGTCAGGAGACCTCGCGGTCGGCTCCGGCGACCACATCGCCGATAGTGCGACCGACACGTTCATGCGGGAGCTCGACGAGGGCCTCGAGGAGAACGCCGAGCACATCCTCGAAGAGATCGTGGGTGCCCTTCGCCGCATCGACGACGGCACCTACGGCGTGTGCGTCGTCTGTGGGCGACCAATCGGTGAGGAACGCCTCGAAGCCGTTCCGTACGCAACACTTTGCATCGACGACAAGCGCGCCCAAGAGCAGCCGTGAGCGAGCCCGCACGGACGGAGCCCCCGCTGGTAGACGTCCGAATCGGATCGACTGCAAACGCGCTCCAACCGATCTCGAGCGCCGAGCGCTCGCTGGCCGCCGGCTCCGCCCAGTGGCTCGCGCTCGGCGTAGTTGCCTGCGCGGCGATCGTTGCCGACCAAGTCACGAAACAGGTCGTCGGGCGCACACTCACCCTCGGAGACAGCGTCGACCTCGTGGGCCCGTTCTCGATTCACCACGTTCAGAACTCGGGAATCGCCTTCGGGCTGTTCGCGAGCCGGACGGTGGCGGTCATCGGGGTGACGGCGATCGCGGTGGGCCTCATGCTCTGGTTCTTCGCGCGTTCGGGAAGGCGTCATCCGGTGCTCCCTGTCGCGCTCGGGCTCGTCGTCGGAGGGAGCATCGCGAACTTGATCGATCGCATGCGCCTCGGGCACGTCACCGACTTTCTCGATCTGGTCGCGTGGCCTGCGTTCAACCTCGCGGACACGTTCATCGTCGTCGGAGTCGCCATTCTTTTCGGCGCGCTCGTGCTCGGGGACCGATCGCACCGCAGGCTTGGCGCGCGCGATGGCGACGCTTCGTTTCAGCGTCGCTGACGAGGACGCGGGCTCGCGTCTCGACCGCGCGCTCGCAGCCCGTACCGAGATCGCGTCTCGGTCCGTCGCCGAACGCCTCCTACAGGAGAGCGCCGTGCTCGTCGACGGCGCCGTCCGGCCCAAGAGCTATCGCCTCGAGGTGGGGTCGCTGATCGAGGTCGAGCTTCCCGCGGCGCCTGAGGGTCTGCAGCCGCAGCCGGCGACGGTGCCGGTGCTATTCGAGGACGAGCACCTCCTGGTCGTGGACAAGCCGGCCGGGCTGACCGTGCACCCGGGTGCGGGAGCTCGCTCGGGGACGCTTGCGGGACAGCTCCTGACGCTTGGCGCTCGAGGTGGGGAGGATCCCGAGCGGCCCGGCATCGTCCACCGGCTCGATCGCGAAACGTCCGGGCTCCTCGTCGTCGCGCGATCCGAGCAGGCGCACAGTGCACTGCAGGAAGCGATCCGCCGGCGCGAGGTCGAACGCCGGTATCTGGCACTCGTTCGCGGACGGCCTCGCTCGCGGACGGGCCGAATCGACGCTCCGATCGGCCGTGACCGCCGTGATCCGACGAGACGCTCGCTGGACACGGACGAGCCGCGCGAGGCGGTAACGCACTTCGAGGTACGGGAGACAATGGCTCGGCATGCTCTCCTCGACGTAAGTCTGGAGACGGGCCGCACGCATCAGATCCGGGTTCACCTGGCGGCGATCGATCTGCCCGTGTCTGGCGACGCGCAGTACGGCGTCCGCGACGACCTGGAGCTCGAGCGACAGTTCCTCCACGCGCATCGTCTTCGCTTCCGCCATCCGGTGACGGGGGCTGATGTCGACCTCAGCTCCCCGGTTCCTCCCGACCTCGAGGCGGCTCTTGTACTCGCTCGCGGTGCCGCCTAAGGCGATGTTGCGTCGATCTCGATTTGGGTCACCCACGCTTCCCACTCGGGTGTGACCTCGGTCGTACTGTTGTCGATCTGACCGCGGAAGTAGGCCGCGGCGCGTGAGAGCTGCTCGCATGCCGTCTCGAGATCGCCCGTTTCCCGCGCGACGTAGCCGGACAAAGGACGTTGAAGGGCGACGCTGGCGCACCCCAGCCGTACGCGTCCTCCGACTGCTTGCCTTCGAGCACCCAGCGCAGGACAACCGGCAGCGGTCGCCAGCGCGCGAACCACCCCTCGGCCTTCTCGGCCGCTGAGACGAGATCGTCGTGCCAGGCATGCACCTTCCCCCGAATATCGCAGGAAAACTCTCCGGGGCGTGACTGGTCGCCGCGCTCCGGCGCCGGGTGGCGTCGTGGCACGAACCGAAACCAGATGCCGAGTTCCAGCGTGAGCCCGCCTGGGGCGACCCCGGGCTGATTGGGAGAAGGTTGGCCGAGGCAGCGACGCCGAGCGCGAGGGCCTCGAACGAATGTCCGAACATGCGGTCCGGGTCCATCGTTGACGTGCCAAGGTTGAGGATGAGCTCGATGTCGGGCGGC
>JAOUHF010000058.1 GCA_029865325.1 Thermoleophilia bacterium | reverse complement strand
AGCCGGGCCCGGCGACGCGGCGGCTCTCGTCGCGCTCGCCGAGGAAGTGGGTCGCGAGGACGGACGTTGGATCCTCGCCGCCGACACCTGGCGCTCGGTCAGCGACGAGCGCAGGTACCTGCGTACGGTTCAGCGCCATCCGGATGCCGCGGTGTTCGTGGCAGATGACGACGGTCGAATCGCTGCGCGGCTCTCGCTCTCGCGCGATCCTCATCCATCGAGCCGGCACGTCGCCGATCTCGGGTTGATGGTCGCCGAGCAGTACCGGAGGAAGGGGATCGGGATGATGCTGCTCGAGGAAGCGGTCGGCTGGGCGCGTGTCTCGGGTATCCGCAAGCTCGAGCTCCACGTCTTTCCGTGGAACGAGCCCGCGATCGGCCTCTACCAGTCGTTCGGGTTCGAGCGCGAGGGCTATCGCAAGAAGCACTACGCTCGCGCGGGCGAGTATGTCGACGCCATCCTGATGGCGTACTCGGTTCCACCGGCCGGCTGAGGGCTCTCAGGACCGGGGACATTGTCCTCAGACGCGGTTCTCAGCGACGCGACGCTGATCGCCCGAGCGCTGCGAGGCCGAGGAGCACCCGATACGCCTGAAGTCCTCGCGCGCGCGAGCTGCGCCGTGCGAGGAGCGAGAGCAGAGTGTCGATCAGCCGCAGCATGGCGACCCGTCGGGGCTAGGGATCCGAGCCGCGGATCGGGACCACCGGCTCCGGCAGCCGATGGGGCGCGTCGTCTTCATCGAGCTCGTCATCGGCAGGAAACGCGAGCGGCTCCAGGGTTTCGGGTGCGGGCGGCAGCGGACTCTTCACACCTGTCGTATCGGTGGGCCTCGAGGCGAGCTCGTCGAGCCTGGTCTCCAGTGAGCGAAGGGCGGTCGGAAGGAGCGTCGTGGCTTGCGACACCTTCGCTGCGACGGCTCCACTCCGCAGCTCGAGGCCCTCCATCCGCTTCACGAGGCCGTCGAGACGCTCGTCGACGGTGGACCTCGGCGATGTCCACGAGAGTGCAGTCGCGAGTGCTTCCAGCTGCGTCTGGAATGACTCGCGCTCGGAATCGAACTCACTGGTAAGCCGTTCGAGCAGCACGCCGTGTGCAGCGTCCTCACGCTCCATCGAATCCACACGGGCGTCGAAGGCGGCTACCCGGCGCTCCAACTCGCCGGCTGCGGACGCTCCCATCAGGCGGTCCTGGGAGGCAGCAAGCGACTCTAGTCTTGAGCGCACTGCCGCTCGCTCGGCTTCGAGGAGCGCGGCGAGTCGGCCGACCTCGCTCGAGGTCTCTTCGCGTTGGATCGCCGCGGCGTCGACACGCTCCGCGAGATCGTCGATACGGAGCTCCAACGTGTCCTGCGCCGGTGTCCGGCTGGCGATTGCCTCGATCGACGCTGCGACGGCCTCGAGCGTGTCCCCGAGCTCCTCGATGCGTACCCGGTCGTCGATCCGAACCCGGTCGAGCTCGCTCATACGTGCATCGAGCAGCCGCTGAGCCGAATCAGGGTCGGGAAGCTCGGCCAGCGCCTGGGTGAGCTCCGCAATGAGGCTGTCGACGCGCGTGGTAGCGTCGTGGAAGCGGTGCTCGAGGGTCTCGAGCTCGACGTCTCTCGCGTCGATGCGCTCGCTCGCAGCGGCGATCGTGGACGCGAGCGAGGCCAGGTGGACGCTGCCCTCTTCGACGTGGGCTCGAAGGGTCGAGACGTGCTCTTCGCTCGCGGAGACGCGGGACGCAGTCGAGTCGTGCGATGACTCGATCGACGCGAGCCTTCCGGCGAGAACATCCACTTTCGCTCCCGCTTCGTCGAGATCGAGCTGTGTCTTCCTGCGTTGCTCGGCGGTCTGCGCTCGAAGCTCCGACACGGCCTGCCGCAACTCGGCGACGGGCGCCGGATCCACCGCGCGGCGCAGGTCGGCGAGCTCACTGGCTATTCGATGCGACTCGGCCTCGTGGGTCCGGCGTAGAGCGATGACTTCTCCATCGCGGCCGGCGAGCCCCGCGGCGGTCGTCGAGACCGTCGAGGACACGGTGTCGATGCGCTGACTGAGCAAGCTGACCTTCGCGCCGAGCTCGTCGATGCGGCCCTCGAGGCCGCGCGGCAGCTTCTGCTTCGCAAGGTCGGCAACCGTTCGCTTGACCTCGTTGAGCCCTGTCGGATCGAGCCCGCGGCGCAACTCGGCGAGTGCCGAGTCGATGCGAGCGCTCGCCGAGTCGAGCTCGCGCCGCAGCTGGGCGATCTCTCCGTCCTTCGCTGCAAGCGCGGCCGACGTGGTCGAGACCGTTCGAGTGATCGTCTCGAGTCGATCGGCGACGACGTCAACCTTGTTGGCGAGACGCTCCTCGAACTTCGAGTCGTGCTTCGAGAGCGCCTCGAACGTCCTGCGGAACTCCTTCAGGGACTTCTCGTCGATCGCTGCGGTCGTTGCACGAAGCTGCGCGTCGATCTCATCCACGCGCGCGACGAGGTCTTCGACGAGGTCGGGAGCCGGGCCGCTAGTGGATTCCGTGTGCATGCGCGACTCGGAAGCCAGGGGTCCGAACGCCGCAGGAGCATCCGCACACGAATCGCCGCGTCTGGATGGTGGTGCCCCTCGACGCGAGCAAAACGGAGTCCACGTAGCCGGCGGACATGCTCTCCCTCTGTATCGGCGAAACGGATTGCGCCCTCGTTCACCCGTCTCAGGGAGTCGTGCAGGCTACTGGCCCGCTTGCCAGCCGAGCACCATCATCCGTTGCTCGAGCGTTTGCGGACACCCGAGTCCGCGCGCCTCGGCGATGCGCGCGAGGGCGTCGTTCGGCGACGTCCCGTGACGCACGAGCCACGCGCCGACGACGACACCGGTGCGCCCGCAACCCGCCCAGCAGTGCACGTAGACGAGGCCGCCTGCGCGAAGCTCCGCATCGATCTCGTCGAGCGTCTCGACGAGGCGGTCGCGCGTGGGCACCGAGAAGTCGCGGATGGACATGTGCACGTGGCGTGAGGGCGGCGACACGAGATACGCGTACGGGTCGAGCTCCCCGTCCTGCGTGAGATCCAGGAACAGCGTGACGCCCGCGGACGCGAGCTCGCGCACCTCAATAGGAGCGTTTTCCGGACCCCAGGCGCACGGATGACGGCCGGCGATCAGCCGACCCGGTTCGATGACAGTCGGCGGACGCACGGCGCTACAGTCTTGCGGTCCGCTTCGTACCCCGTACGGGGGACCGATCTCAATCGGCCTCGCGCTACTGCCGATAGCTCGGTCATGGCTCGTCTCGAATCCCCGACCGACCCACTTCGCGACCGTGCGCTCGTCCTCGCATCCGAGCTCGGCATCGACCCCGGCACGTGGTATGTACGGATGCTCGACGAAGGACGATCCGCCGGGGCAGACGCCGACCTCGGAGCGCTCGTGCGCGTGTACTGGGAGCTGCAGCGCGTGACGGGCAGGGCTGATCTTCGGGACGATTGGCGTCGTCTCGCAGATGCACTGTGGTCGGGCGAAGCCGCCTGAGCGGGCTATCGACGCCGCAAACGAGCGCAACCGATCACGTCACACCCGGCCAGTAAGGTGGGCCTCCCGTGGCGCAACCCTTCGTCCATCTCCATGTCCACTCGGAGTACTCGATCCTCGACGGGGCGTGTCGCATTCCGGCCCTCGTGGAGAAGGCGAAGCGGCTCGAGATGCCGGCCGTCGCGCTCACCGATCATGGCTCCCTGGCGGGTGCCGTCGAACTCCACCGCGAGGCGCGGAAAGCGGGGATTAAGCCCATCATCGGCTGCGAGGTGTATGTCGCCGACGACCGTAAGGCCCAGACGAAGGGCTACGCGCACCTAACGCTTCTCGCCGAGTCCAACGAAGGCTATGCAAACCTCATCAAGCTCTCCTCGCTCGCATATCTCGAGGGCTACTACTACAAGCCGCGGGTTGACTGGGAGCTTCTGCAAGGCCACGCGAAGGGGCTGATCGCGCTCTCAGGCTGCCTCTCCGGGCGCGTGTCGCGCGCGCTCGTCGAAGAGCGGCCGAAGGATGCGCACGAGGACCTCGACCGGCTCGCGCAGATCTTCGGGCGCGAGTCGACGTACGTCGAGCTCCAGAATGCCGGGCTTGCAGAGCAGAGCCAGATCAACCCGGGTCTCATCGCGCTGTCGGAGGAGACGGGGCTTCCGCTCGTAGCGACGGGAGACGTCCACTATCTGGACGCCGACGACGCGTACGCGCACGAGGCGCTCCTCTGCATCCAGTCGGGCGACACGCTCAAGAACCCGTCCCACTGGCGCTTCGACACCAACGAGTTCTTCTTCAAGACCCCGGAGGAGATGGCCGGCGACTTCCCCGGTCTCGAGCACGCCTTGGCGCGGACGCTGGAGGTTGCGGAGCGATGCAACGTCGAGATCGAGATCGGCCGCATCCTCCTGCCGACGTACCCTGTGCCGGAGGGGAGAGATGCGTTCGACTACCTCGTCGAGCTGTGCGAGAAGGGCCTCGCCAGGCGCTACGGGAAGGCAACGCCCGAGCTGACCGATCGTTTGCGGTTCGAGCTGAAGACGATCCGCGAGATGGGGTTCGCCGACTACTTCCTGATCGTGTGGGACTTCATCCACTTCGCGAAGCAGAACGGCGTCAGCGTGGGGCCCGGGCGGGGATCCTCGGCGGGGTCGCTCGCCGCGTACTGCCTCGAGATAACCGATGTCGACCCCATGCGCTACGGGTTGCTCTTCGAGCGTTTCCTGAACCCGGCGCGCAAGGACCTCCCGGACATGGACATCGACTTCTCGGTCGCCGGACGCGACCGGGTCATCAACTACGTCGCCGACAAGTACGGCCGCGATCGCGTCGCCCAGATCATCACGTTCTCGACGATGGCCGCACGCGCGGCAATTCGCGACGCCGGCCGCGTGCTCGACATCCCGTATGGCGTCGTCGACCGGATCGCCAAGCTCGTGCCGGAGGGCCCAGGTCAGACACTCGAGGACTCGCTGCGCTCGGGGACCGAGCTGCGGCAGGCTGTCGACTCGGATGCGGTGGCCAAGGAGATCGTCGACCTCGCCCGTCCGCTCGAGGGGCTCACCCGCGCCGACTCGATCCATGCAGCGGGAGTCGTGATCGGTGCGCAGCCATTGATCGAGGTCGTTCCGCTCCAGCAGAAGGGCGCCGACCAGGAGATCGTCACCCAACTCGGGATGTGGGACGTCGTCGACCTCGGTCTCCTCAAGATGGACTTCCTCGGCCTGCGCAACCTCGACGTGATCGACAAGGCAGTGGAGCTCATCGGCGGGGTCGACATCGGCAACCTCCCGCTCGACGACCCACCGACCTACGCGATGCTGGCGCGGGGCGAGTCGACGGGCGTCTTCCAGTTCGAGTCGTCCGGGATGCGCGAAGCGCTCCGCCTCGTCAAGCCGAGCGAGTTCGAAGACCTGATCGCACTCGTCGCGCTCTACCGGCCGGGACCGATGGGCTACATCTCTTCCTACGCGGCCCGCAAGCACGGCCGCGAGCCGGTCTCCTACGCGGACCCGCGGCTCGAGCAGATCACCGGCGGGACGTATGCGATCTGCATCTACCAGGAGCAGTACATGGAGATCGCGAAGCAGCTCGGCGGGTTCTCGTTGGCCGAAGCCGAGACGCTGCGCAAGGCGATCGGGAAGAAGATTCACGCGCTGATGGCGTCCCTCAAGGACAAGTTCCTCGAGGGCAGCGCCGAGAACCAGCTCTCGGCGGCCGTCGCCCAGCAGCTGTGGAAGGACATGGAGTCCTCGCAGGACTACTCGTTCAACAAGGCGCATGCCGCGTGCTACGCACTCATCGCCTACCGAACCGCGTGGCTCAAGGCCAACCATCCCCGCGAGTACATGGCGGCGCTCATCTCCTCGGTCATGAACACGAAGGATCGGGTGCCGTTCTATGTGAACGCGTGCCGCGAGATGGGAATCGACGTGCTCCCGCCCGACGTAAACTCGTCGCAGCAGGACTTCGCCGTCGTGGGGGGCGTGATCCACTTCGGGCTCAACGCCGTGAAGAACGTGGGGGAGGCGGCCGCGGAGGCGATCGTGCGGGCACGGGCCGAAGGAGGGCCGTTCGACTCGATCTGGGAGTTCGCCGAGCGGGTCGACCCGCGCATGCTCAACAGGCGTGCGCTCGAGGCGCTCATCAGGTGCGGCGCACTCGATTCGACCGGGGCAACGCGGATGGGGATGCTCGCCGAGACGATCCTCGACTCCGCGCTTGCACACGGTCAGCGTCTGGCTGCCGACCGGCTGGCCGGTCAGGCCTCGATCTTCGACGACGGGCTGGGCGAGGCTGAGGTCTCGAAGGAGCGCCACCATCCCACGATCTCCACGACGGAGTTCGACGAGCAGGAGCTGCTGCGGCTCGAGAAGGAGACGCTCGGGATCTACGTATCCGAGCATCCCCTTGAGCGTGTTCGCGCCGACCTGCGGCGAAAGACCGACTGCGCGCTCATGGATCTCGAGCGGCGCCGCGACGGAGACATCGTGACGGTCGGGGGCATCGTCTCCGCGCTGAAGCAGGTGACGACGAAGCGCGGCGATCCGATGGTGTTCGTCACTCTCGAAGATCCGACGGCGAGCGCCGAGGTCGTGGTGTTCAACTCGACGTACGCGTCCGCACGGGATCTGCTCGAGGCCGATCGGATTCTCGTCGTCAAGGGGCGCGTCGACCACAAGCAGGCTGGCGAGACGAAGCTCGTCGCCATCGAGGTCAGCTCGTTCGAGGCCGTTCAGGTGCGGCGCGAGGTGCGTCTTCGGATCGACGCACGCCAGGCTCCCGCAGGACTGATCCACGAGCTCGCGACGCTCGTCTCGGATTATCCCGGGGAGGCACCTGTCTACGTCGCGCTCGAGACGTCGGTCGGAGAGCGCACGCTCGCCCTCGGCCCCGAGTACCGCGTGAAGCCTGACGCCGACTTCTTCGCCGAAGTTCGAGCTCTCCTGGGCGAAGCGGCGATCGCATGACGTCAGCAGCGACGGCGCTGAACACCGCGTAGGCGCGGAGATCCCTCGTCAGGGGGACCCCACCCCCCCTTCGGGGAGTGGTCTTATTCGGCGTACTGAAGCCCACTGAGATCCGCGCGTTTTCTGCGACCACTCACTAGAAAGGAGTGAATGCGCGATGTTCAAGTGGAATCCACGTTGGGTACGACTGGCGATCGCCGTGTCCAGCATCGTGGCGCTCGCAGTTGGTTCGGGCGCCGGCCTTCGCTGGGGCGAAATGGCCAGCCGCGTCGTCGGCGGCTAGCCCCTCGGAGCGTTCTCGCCGACGACGTCATAGCTCATGTCTGAACCGACTGAGCAGACTCTCACGCCTGGGCTGCGCCGGCTGATCGCGGTCGCCAGCGCGCTCGCGCTGCCGATCGCAGCCTGGGCGACGGTGAGAACCGCACTTGGCCGACCAGGCGCTGCGGAGGCGCTCGCCCTGGCGGTCTTCTTCGGGCTCGCGCTCCTGGCCGAGCTCCGGCCCGTGGCTCTCGACGAGGACGGCCGAGGCTCGGTCTCGCTCGGGTTCGTCTTCATCCTTGCAGCATTGATCCTCCTCGGCGTGGGGGCCGGCGTGGTGATTGCGATGGCGAGTTCGCTGGTCGCGCAGCTCATCGACCGGAAGCCGCTCGTGCGTACGGTCTACAACTCGTCCGCATACACACTCGCCGCATTCGCGGCGGGGGTTCCCCTTCTCGTGCTCGGTGTCGCCCCCGTATCGGACCCGATCTACATCACGGCGATCGCCGTCTGGTCAGGTGCGGCGTTCGTCGTCGTGAATGTCGTTCTCATCGCGCTCGCGATCTCTCTCCACGAAGGTGTTTCGGTTCGCACGATGCTCGCGGAGGAGTTCCGGCTGGCTGGACCCGCGTTCGGTGTGCAGGCGTTCCTCGCAGCGCTTGCCGCAGCGCTCTGGGTAACCGATCCCGTGTTGCTGGTGCTGATGGCAGGCCCGCTGTTCACGGTCACGCTCTACCAACGCTCGTCGCTCGCCTCGCGGATCGCGACGCGCGATGCGCACACCGACAGCCTCACACGACTCAGCAACAACCGAGCGTATGAGCTCGGGCTTGCCGCGGCTCTTGAGGGAGCGGGCGAGAGCCGCTCGGAACTCAGTCTCTGCCTCGTGGACGTCGACGACTTCAAGCGGATCAACGACACCTATGGGCATCCCCGCGGCGACAAGGTGCTCGTCGAGGTCGCACGTCTTCTCCACGCTGGGAGCGAGTGTGTAGGTGCGTTCAGAATCGGTGGGGACGAGTTCGCCATCGTCCTCGCCTGTGGCGAGGCGAGGGCTCGTACGCACATCGACGCTCTCTACCGTCGCGTGTCCTCGGCGCACTTCTCCGACGTCGGCTCTGCCACCGTAAGCGTCGGGGTGGCGACGTTCCCCGGTCACGCCTCCGATGTCGAGAACCTCGAGCGTGTCGCCGACAGCGCGCTCTACTGGGCGAAGCGGAACGGCAAGAACCGGTCGTGCTTCTACAGTCCCGCGGTCGCTGACGCCTACAGTCCAGATGAGTTTGAGCGCCGCGTCGAGCACCAAGCTCGTCTGCGGGCCGCCGAGAACCTCATTCGCGTCGTCGACGCCAAAGACGAGTACACAGGGGCGCACTCCGAGAGGGTCGCTCTGCTCGTCGAGGGAATTGCGCGCCAGCTCGGTCTCGACGACGAGCACGTCGAGCAGCTCAAGCTCGCGGGGCGCCTGCACGACCTCGGCAAGATCGCCATCTCCGACCGCGTGCTGCAGAAACCGGGCAAGTTGACCCCGTACGAGGTACGACAGCTTGCACACCACCCGGAGCTCGGTGCCTCCCTGCTCGACGGCATGGACATCCGGCCCGTCGATGTGTGGATCCGCCACCACCACGAACACTGGGACGGGTCGGGATACCCGCACGGTCTCGCGGCGGAGGAGATCCCGTTCGGCTCGCGTGTGATCCTCGTCGCCGACGCCTACGACGCGATCACGACCGAGCGCAGCTATCGCGCCGCGTCGACACCCGAGGAGGCCATGGAGGAGCTGCGACGGTATTCCCATGTCCAATTCGATCCCGCGATCGTTGCAGCGCTCGAAGCCGACCTCGAGGAAGCCGGTGTGATCGCCCCGCGCGAACTTGCCCAGGTCGTCGAGCTCAGGCGCATGGTCGCCTAGCGGGGGACGTTTCTCGTGGCCCTCGCACTCCCGGTATTCGGCGCGCTTGCACTCGGACTCGTGCTCGGCGGTCGCCTGGGCAATCTGGCGGATCTCCGACTCCGTGCGACGTGGTTGTTCTACCTCGCTATCGCAGTACAGGTAGTCGCATTCCCGTTCGCCGTTCTTCCTTGGACGACCGATGGGGCCGTGGCCACGGCGCTCTGGCTGGTCTCGTACGGGCTCCTTATCCTGGCGGCCGGGCTCAACGCGCGGATCACAGGCGTCCCGATCGTCGCGCTCGGCATGTGCCTCAACCTGGCAGCCATCGTCGCGAATCGGGGGACGATGCCGGTTCGCATCGAGGCGATGCGCGACGCGGGCGGCAACTACGTCACACAGGCGAACTCGACGGCGATGGCCGATCCGCACCTCGGTTGGCTTGTCGACCGTTGGGCCGCTCCCGAGTGGATTCCCCTCGCAAACGTCTTCTCGATCGGCGACGTCGTCATCGCGGCCGGCGCGGTCGTGATCGTGCTGGCGGGAATGGGCGTCCGCCTGCCGCAGCTACCGAAGAGCAGCGAAGCGCGCCGCTAGCTTCTTGCGTCGCTCGCGAGTCGCTCGCCGACGCTCGCGAGCATCTTCAGCGCGATGGAGGGTGTCTCCTCCACGACGGTGCGGAACGCGCGATCGCTGATGACGAGCACCCGAACGGACGTTGTTGCGGTGACCGTCGCGGTTCGCGGCGCCTTCGTCAGGAGCGCAATCTCGCCGAACCAGTCGCCCGCGCCGAGCTCGCTCAGCTTCTGCTCACCCTTCGAGACGCTGACGGTGCCGTCCACGAGGACGAAGAACTCCTTCCCCGGCTTCCCCTCGCGCGCCAGCGTGCGACCCTCGGCGATCGCGAGCTCGTCCGTCCGGATCGCGAGCTCCGCGAGCTCCGCCTTCGAGCAGCCTGCGAAGAGCGGCACGCGCTTCAGGAACTCGACCTTTGCGTTCTTCCCCAGCGCCACGCGTCGATCCTAGTGAACGAGCCGGGCCTGCGCGAAGCGCGCCGGTGCTCGGGATCGGGTTGGCGGCGAAGCTGCGTATCGGATCGCACGTCGTTGACATGGCACAGCCGCTTCGTCATCCTCCCCTGGTACCTCTTTCGGGGGAGACCGGCGTGGGCATGAGCCGCGACGGGTGGCGATTGCGGACGGAGGGGAACGAGGATGACCCAGCAGGTACGGCGGGGCTACAGGAGTCACCGCAAAGCAACGTGGGCGGTGGTCGCGCTTGTCACCGTGGTCGTCGCGGCGGCCGTGACGCCGTTCGCGACCGGGGCGTCGCCGAAGTACTACCTGCTCACCGCCTCGCCGGCCGAGGTCTGCTTCACCGGCCCGGGGCAGGTCGAGGAGTTCGAGCTCACGCTGACGAACGACGCGCGCAACAACTCGCTGGGCTCGGCGGAGATCACCGCACCCGGCTTCATCACTCCGACCTCGCTCTCGGGCGCGCCGGCTGGTTCCTCGATCGCGGGGAACGTCATCAAGCTCCGGAACCTCGCGACGCTCCTTCCGACGCAGGGAAGCGCGATCACGGTCACAGTCGAGGCAACCGTCCTGCACGCGGACAGCGGCACGTGGGACTCGGTGGCGAAGCAGGCCAACGACTTCGCCGACACCCCTGGTCCCGGCAACCTCTTCCAGCTGCGAGGCGGGGCACCCACGCTCACGACCGCGGCGTGCAACTACGTGTTCGTCGAGGGCCCCGTGACTGCGGAGAAGGGCTCTCAGCAGACAGTCAAGGTGCAGCTCCAGGCAGGTGGTACGGCAGTCTCGGCGAGCGGGCCGCTGACGCTCACCGCGCTTCGCAACAGCACGACGCTGGATCCCCAATCCACCTACTTCGACGAGCTGACGTCGTCCGGGCAGGACGCCACGAAGACGTGGGTGTTCTCGCTCACCGGGAACGTCTCCGCCACCGGCTACGCGCTCCGAGCCGGAACCACGACGTCCACCACGTTCGCGATCGTCGACGGCCTGTGCCAGCCCAACACGACCGATCCGGAGCACTTGGCCTCCAGCTGCAGCCTGACGTCCAACTTCAACAGCGGCTTCTTCGAGTCCGGGGTGACGATCAACGACCACAAGCTCGAGCCGATCGCGATCACCTTCGCGGAAGGTGAGCAGGCCGACGGCAAGTGCGAGCCATGGAACCGGGCGACCTACGGGGTGAACGGAACGACCTATACGTTCCCCGGTGTCGAGCTCGACTTCGGCTGGGGTGGCGGAGTGCTCCGGGTCATCTACCGCGTGCGAAACAGCGAGTGGGTGCTCACCGAGGCCTCCCGCGGCAACAGCGACATCGAGATCTGCGCCGGCGCGAAGCACGGCCTCGACAACGAGAAGAACGGTGACGGGAGTGACCCGACGCCCTTCCAGGGCAAGTACGGACCGGCCGTGTGGGACGAGGCGGACGGGCTGTACTGGGGAGTGCTCGCGTCGGTGGCGAACCCGAACAAGGTGAAGGAGGACCCGGTCGTGTGCTCCGTCGGCAACCAGTCGCTTCCGACGGGTCCGAACGGTGCTTCCGAGACCTGGCGCGCCTGGACGATCTGCATCCCGAGTGACTGGGACTGGAAGAACTTCGGCTAGCGCGGAGCGGAACCGAACGACTCGACGAGGGGCGCCACGAGACGCCCTTCGTCATTCCATGACGACGCCCAGCGGTCCGAGGATCTCGTCCCGCCTGGCGGCGTACGTCCCGGCCTCGTCCTCGTCCAGGCCGGGGAGCCGCGCGAAGGCCGCGTAGGTCTGCCCGAGCTCGTACTGCGTGCTCTTCAGTCCGAAGTTCGCGTCGGAGAGGCCGACGATGCGGATCGCCTCGAAGAGCTCGGCCCGGGCTTCCTCGATGCGGCCCGTCGCGGCGAGCGCCTCGCCGTGGAGGCGCCGGAGCGCGGCGACGAGAGTCGACAGCCCTTCGCTCTGCGTCGCGCGCTCGATCGCCCCCTCGAGGACCGTGATCGCCGCCTTCGTGTCCCCGCGCGCGAGCAGAAGGTAGGCGAGCCGGCCCTCGGCGTTGATCTCCTCCGCCTCGTCTCCCGTCTCCCGGAAGACGGCGAGCGCCTCGGTCAGTAGCGGCTCCGCCTGGTCGAAGCGGCCGAGGCGGGCGAGGATGCGACCGAGCAGGCTCGACGCCTCCGCAGCGTCCGACAGAGCCCCGTCCTCGCTCCAGACGGACATCGCGTCGCGGACGATGGGCTCGGCCTCGTCGTAGCGCCCCTGGTCGGCGAGCGTCTCCCCGATGTTGTAGCCGACCGCGGCGGCCGACCACCGGTCGCCGATCGCGGTCGACGCGTCCTGCGCCCGGGCCGCGAGCGCGAGGCAGTCGTCCCAGCGGCCGTCCAGGTACGCCCGTCCGGCGAGGTGGTTGAGGACGGCTCCGATCCGCTTCTTGTTGCCGATCTCCTCGTAGATCGCCAGGGCGCGCTCGCCGTAGACGGCCTCGTCGGACTTCCCGAGAGCGACGTGCGCCCAGTCGAGGATGTAGTACGCGGCGGCCTCCGCCTCCCTGGCGTCACCGCACCGCTCGGTCTCGGCGATCGCCTTCCGCGCCCATTCGATCGCGTCGTTCGGGCGCCGCTGTACCTGGCGGACGGTCGCGTACGACGCCATCAGCCTGGCGCGCTCGGCGGCCGCTTCCGGGCCGTCGATGCCTTCCAGGGCGGCAATGCCTCTGGTCAGCCAGCGCAGCGCCTGCGCGTGCTTGGCGAGACGGAACGGCACCCAGTGGCGCTTCTCGACGAGGCGCGCGTACCGGACCGGATCGTCCTCGATGTGGCTCTCCGCGGTGCGGAACGCCGCGGCCGCCCCCTCGTAGCGGCCGAGGAGCACGCAGACGTCTCCGAGGGCCGTCGCGATCGATGCGATCTCGTCGGCCGAGACGTCCGGGACGAGCCTGGCCGCCTCGAGCGCCTGCTCGAAGAACTGCGCCGCCTCGACGTTCGCGTACTTCTCCTCCGCGCGCCGGCCGGCGTCGACCGAGTACCGCCATGTCTCGGGCCAGCGCTCGGCACGGTGAAAGTGCAGCGCGAGGAGCTCGGCAGCTTCCTCCGGACGGTCGCCCTGGCTCCGCTCGATCACCTCGGCGACCCGCCCGTGTAGCTCGCGGCGGCGCCGGTACGAGAGACCCTCGTACGCCGCGTCGCGGATGAGAGCATGGCGGAAGCGGAAGGCGCCCGCGACGGCGGGGTCGCGCTCGACGAACTCCCCCAGCCGGTCCCAGGCCTCCGAGGCGGCCCCGACGAGAGGATCGTCCTCGAGCACGTCGAGGATGAGCGCGCCGGAGAACGAGACGCCGAGCACGGACGCCCAGCGGAGGAGCGCGCGGTCTCCCGGCGCCAGCTGGTCGATGCGTGTCGCGACGAGGGCCTCGACCGACTCCGGAAGTTCCTCCGCTTCTTCCGCCGCGTGGCCCACGCTGGCCAGCTCCTGCAGGAAGAGGGGATTGCCTGCTCCGCGCTCCATGAGTGCGGCGAGCTCCTCGTCGGTGAGCTGGCGCCCGCCCGCGGCGGCGACAACGAGCTTCCGGGCGTCGTCCTCCGGGAGCGGCTCGAGGCGGAGCGTCAGGGCAGGCAGCGGTGGCGTGCCCTCGGCGGCTGCGAACCCGCCCTCGATCGGCCGGCGTGTCGTGCAGGCCAGCCATGGACGCGTCGAGAGCTGGCCCCCCAGGTGCCGAAGAAGCTCCGACGACGCGTCGTCCATCCAGTGGACGTCGTCGAAGACGAGGAGCGTCGGCGAGTCGAGCAGGTGTCCGAGGAGCGTCCCCATGACTCCGTGAAGGCGGGCGCGCCAGAACGCCGGATCGAGATCCTCGACCTCGGGTGTCGTCTCGACATCGACGTCGAGCGGCGCGGCGAGGAGCGGTGCCCAGGGAACGAGCTCTTCGTCCACGGCGGAGAGCCGCTCGGTGAGGAGTGCCTTGTTGTGCTCGCCGCCTCCGTTCAGCTCGACGTCGAGCAGTGAGCGGATAAACGGGCGGAACGGGTAGTAGGGCGTCGAAGCCTCGTACTGCTCGCAACGCAGCGAGATCTGCCGCATGTCAGTGCAGTTCTCGCGCAGCTCTTCCGCGAGGCGGGACTTCCCGATCCCCGGCTCTCCGACGAGCTCGACCAGCGTGCCGAAGCCCATGCGAACCGGCGCGACGGATGCCGAAAGGACTGCCCGCTCGCGCTCGCGGTCGACGAAGGGGAGCTTCTCTTCCGTTGGTTCGCTCCCGGGCCTGGCCGCCTCCGGCAGGAGGTCACCCAGCACGAACGCCTCCACCGGCTCGCTCTTGCCCTTGACGGTGAACGGCTCGAGCGCCATTGCGTCGAAGGACGCTCCCCCGCGTGTGAACGCCCCCGCTGAGACCCAGATCTCGTCCTCTCCCGCCCGCGCCATCAGGCGTGCGGCAAGCGCGGCCGTGTCGCCAAGAACGGTGTACGTTCTGCGGAAGCTCGCGCCCACCTGGCCCGTGAAGACGCGCCCCTCGCTTACGCCGATGTGCACCGGGAGCGGAAGACCAGCGTCCACGATGGCCCGCACCGTGCGCAGCATCCGTTCCTCGTCGTCGCCAAACGTCTGGGGAGCTCCCGAGACGAGCACGATCCTCCCGCCGTCCTTGTCGATGTCGCTCTCGAGAAACGTCACGCGGTGCTCCTCAGCGGCCGCCTGCACCGCCCGGACGAGGGCGTCGAGCGCGTCCGATGCAGCCTCCGGCCCTTCCGTCGCGATGATCTCGTCCGTTCCTGAGAAGCGGACGAACGCGATCGACGCGTGGCGATGCTCGCCCTCGAGCGGGCCTATCTCGAGGAGCTGCGCGCGCAGCGGCGCGGGAACCGCGACCTCGAGCATGATGCCCTCGACCGCGGGGAGTGGCTCGACCGAGCCGCGGATCTCGGGAGCGGCGCGGAGGAGTCGCCCCTCGCCCTTCTCCTCCGCGAGCGTGTCGGCTGCGAGCGCGCTCGCCGTCTCGGCGCTGACGAGGATCTCGCCCGCCTCCGACGTCGCTTCCATCTCCACCGTCCGGGTCGCCGCGGGGCCGGTGATCAAGAGCTCGCGATGCGATTCTCCTACGAGGAAGAACTGGAAGCGGCCGCTGTGGAGCCCGGCGTGCATCTTCAGCTGCACCGCGCCTGCTGACGTCCTCGGCCGCCCGATCGCGCGCAGCGTTCGACGCATCTCGAACGCCGCGCGGGCAGCGCGCCCGGCGTGTTCAGCGCCCTCGTAAAGGAGCAGCAGCGCGTCGCCGCCGAACTTGAGGAGGCCTCCACCCTGTGCGTACGCGACGGCGAGGAGTGCCGCGAATGTCGCGTTCATGACCTCGGTGACCTCCTCCGCGCCCGCTTTCCCAAGGCTCGAGAGGCGCTCGGACATCGCTGTGAACCCGGAGATGTCGATGAACGCGACCGTGCCCTCGACCTCGCGCCACGTCGCTTCCGGATCGTCGCGAAGCCACTCCAGCGTCAGCCGCGGGACGAAGGGGACGAGGTCGGTCGTCGTTTGTGCTCGCGCGTTGGACATCGTCGGATGATTCTGCTCTACGGGCAGGCACGAGGCATAGGCCGAGCCCCCATCTGCCGACGACATTCGCGTGGCTCACACGACACGACGTCGCCGGCCTTCACCGAACGCTTACTTGCTCGCAACCAGATCCCCCCGAAAAGGGGACGTGCGATACGTCGTAGTGGACGAATACGCGAGTGACACCGATCCCCAAGGCGAAGGGCGGCGGAATGTCTGCGGCAGAGCTCGAACTGGTGCACGGCACGGAGATGGATCGAATTGAGCAGTGGCGGCACGAGGAGCTCGAAAGGGCCGGTTACGACCCTGAGAGCGCACTCGTTCTCGCTGCGAGCCACGATGTCGACCTTCACGCTGCCGTCGGCCTGCTCAATCGGGGTTGCACGGTGGATCTCGCCCTCCAGATCCTGTTGTGATCGTGGGGGGAAACGATGTTTCCCCCCACGTGCCCCCCTTCCTCTTGCCGTGCCATGGAGAAGCGCACG
>JAOUHF010000057.1 GCA_029865325.1 Thermoleophilia bacterium | reverse complement strand
CTCTTTGTCGTCTGGCGAGTCGTTCGACCCCGAGCCGGATGAGCCCGAGCCGGATGAGCCCGAGGAACCGGACGATGTCCCGTGATCGTCCGAACCACTGGAGCTCGAGCCGCTCGAGTCGTTCGAATCCGCCTCTCTCGTCGTATCGACGCTCTTTCCGGAGCCACCCGAACCGGAGTCCTCAGCATTCGTTGAACCTTCATGTGAGTCCTCGTCCACAAGCAGTCGACCGTTCCTGCTTCCGCTGGACGATCCAGCCCGGTCGTCGTCGGTTTCTTCGGTCGAATCCCCGCGACCGCCCGGGCCGCTGCGATCCTCGTCGGCGGTCGCCTCCCCTCGGTCCGCCCCGCGCCGCCGTCCTCCGCTTGGCGCCTCCTGGTCGTCTGAGGTCGTCTGCATCGACGTCGCCGCGATCGGCTCTCCAGCGCGTTCGCTCCGGGCAGGTCGGTCCGACTCGATCGCCCCGACCGCACCCACGGTGGACACGGCGACGGCAGTGGTCGCAAGCTTCACACCCAGAGGCGCCGCGGTCAGCTTGGCGAGCAGCCCGCCCGCGACGCCAAAGGTCGCCGCGCTCGTCCCCGCGCCGGCCGAGAAGCCAGGGATTGCCATCGCGAGCTCCTCACGCAGAGCAAGCGGAACGACCAGCACGGTGCCCGAGACGGGGCGCAGCCGACCCCGAAGACCTCGCCGCGCGCGAAAAAGAAGCGCTTCCGTTGCCGGACGCGAGAGCCCGAGGGCCGTCGCGACCTCTCCGTAGCGAAGCCCGAAGAGGTAGCGAAGGACGACGGCTTCCCGCTGCCGCTCTGGGAGCGCTGCGAGCGCCTCGCGAAACTCCAGGGCCTGATCGTGGCGTGCCTGCTCGTCGACCGTCGACGGAATCGCAGCGAGATCCTCGTCGCTGACGGGCAGCGGCGCCCGCATTCCGGCAGCGATACGCCCACGACACTCGTTCCGGGCGATCGTCGCCAGCCAGCCCCCCGAATCGCGGACGCGCGCGCCACCGAGCAGTGCCTTGTGGGCAGAGAGAAAGACCTGCTGCGCCGCGTCTTCGGCTTCGTGCACGTCACGGAGCATGGCCCGGCACACGCCGTACACCATTCGCCCGTAGCGCTCGAAGAGGCCGCCGACACGAGCGGCGGCCTCACTTTCGAGCAAGTTGCTTCGTCGGTCCGGAAGCGGAGCGCTCGTCACTGTCCAAACCTAGTCGTCATCGTCATCGCTGCCCGGTCCGGGACCGCTCGAGTCGTCGTCGTCATCGTCATCGTCGTCATCGCCGCCTGGCCCGCTGTGATCGTCGTCGTCGTCGGACGCGTTACCGGACGACGAATCGTCATCGTCGTCGGCCATGTCTTCGTGCTCGAGCTCGCGGAGCACCCATGAGCCACCCACCAGGTCGCACGTGATCTCGACGAAGTCGCCAACGACGAAACCCGCAAGCAAGCCAGCGCTCGGGGCGGAACACGTAACCGAGCGCGTCGCCGACGTGACCGTCAGTGGAGCGAGCGAGGTCAGCTTCCCCTTGATCTCGACCTCGTCGTCTTCGGCCCTTGGCGACGACGAAGTCGACAGAGGCTGCGAGGAGACGATCGAGACGTTGTGAGCGAGAACCCGCGAGCGGTGCCCTTGCGCCCGTAGCGTCGAGCCGCGAAGCTCGATCCGCTGACCGATCCGGATGAGGCTCATCGACCCGGGAACGCGGAGTGCAACTGCTTGTCGCTTCGTTCGAACGGTAACCAGATCGTTGGCTTGGCTCTTGAGGGCGACCGTGCCCCGAAGACGTGAGGTCGACTGGCCTTCGGCTGTCGCCGGGAGGACGAGCAGAACTGCGGCAAGTACGGCGAGGAGGAAGCGCGGCATGGATCCGTCCTTTCGGAGAGTAATGCGTTACCCATCCAGAGTCGGATTGCCGTGCAAAACGTGCGCGGCCTCGCAGCCGCGTCGCGTCAGAGCTGCTTGGCCGACGGTGCCGAGCGAATCGGCACGACAACGCCATCGCGCTGGAGCGCGGCCTGCACTTCCTCGCGAGCCTTGTAGATCCGCCACTTCACGGTCGCAAGGGTGATCTCGAGCGTCTCGGCGATCTCGGCGTACGAGAGGCCGACGATGTCTCGCAGGAGCAGAGCCATCTTCAGGTCCGCGTTGAGGAGCTCGACTGCCCTCCAGACGGCATCGATGGTCTCAGCCCTCTCCGCCGGCGCGTCGACGACCTCGAGCGGAGCCATGTCCTCGATGTTGACGACGGAGCGTGGACGCCTTTCGAGCGCCCGCAGCTCGTCGAGGACGCGGTTCTTGGTGACCTGGAAGAGCCACGTAGTAAAACGCGAACGGAGCGAGAACCCAGGAAGCCCTTGGTAGACCCGCAGGAACACTTCCTGCGTCAGGTCTTCCGACAACGCCCGATCGCCCGTGAGCCGTAGGACGTAGTTGAAGACGGGCTGCTCGTACGTGCGCACGATGATCGCGAACGCACGCTCATCTCCACGCTGAGCCTTGCGCAGGACTCCGAGATCTGGCTGCGGTAGCGACACGAGCGGCGAGTATAGAGCGCGATTCGTAAAAGTTTCTAGCGGGCGGAGTTACAGGCGCATTGCGAGCGCGTTGCCTGTCATGTCACTCGGAATGCCCAGTCCGAGCAACGAGAGAATGGTGGGCGCGAGATCGGACAGCGCGCCCTCTTCGCCGAGCCCGAGTGCGCTGCTCGTGACGACGAGCGGAACAGGGTTCGACGTGTGCGCCGTGTGCGGGCTCACGCCGTCACCTGCGAGCATGACTTCTGCGTTGCCGTGGTCTGCCGTTAGGAGGCAGACGCCTCCCGCAGCCTCGACGCACTCGACCACGCGGCCGAGCGCGGCGTCCGTCGCCTCGACAGCGGCGACGACGGCAGGTATCGAGCCTGTGTGCCCGACCATGTCCGGGTTGGCGAAGTTGACGACCGCGAAGCCGTATCCCCGCACGATCTCGTCGCATACCCGATCGGCGACCTCGGCTACCGACATCTCCGGCTTCAGGTCGTAGCTCGGGACGTCGCGCGGCGAAGGCACCAGGATCCGAGTCTCCCCCTCCCACTCCCGCTCCTCACCGCCGTTGAAGAAGTACGTGACGTGCGCGTACTTCTCCGTCTCGGCGACATGGAGCTGGCGGATGCCGTCGGCGGCGAGCACCTCGGCGAGCGTGTTGCGAACCTCCTGCTCCTCGAAAGCGACGGGAAAGGGAAAGTCCGCGCGATAGCGCGTCATCGTGGTCAGGTCGACTCCCGCCTCGAGCAACCGCTGAGCGAGCTGGCGCGCACGATCGGGGCGGAAGTTGAAGAACACGGCCGTGTCTCGCGCGGGTTGAAGCCGCGGCCTGCCCGCGAACACGACCGGCTCGACGAACTCGTCGGTGATCCCGCGCTCGTAGCTCTCGCGCACCGCCTGGAGAGGATCGTCGGCAGGTGTGGTCTCGCCCTGGCAGATTGCGTCGAACGCGCGGCCCGTCCTGTCCCAGCGCTCGTCGCGGTCCATCGCGTAGTAGCGCCCGCACACCGTGGCGATGCGGTCGCTCGGCAGCTCGGCGAGATCGCTCGCCGCGGCGTGCGGCGAGACGTCGCGCCCATCGGTGAACGCGTGGATCCAGGTCCGCTGGGCCATCCCGTGCTCATCCGCGAGCTCGAGGAGCGCGCGAAGGTGGTCGATGTGCGAGTGCACGCCGCCGTGCGAGACCAGCCCGAGGAGATGGACGTCGCCACCCTGCTCCCGCGCACGCCCGAAGGCCGAGACGAGCGCATCGTTGTGCTCAAGCGAGCCATCGGCGACTGCCTGGTTGACCCGCACGAGATCCTGAAAGAGGATCCTTCCCGACCCGATGGTCAGATGGCCGACCTCGGAGTTCCCCATCTGACCGGGCGGGAGCCCAACCGCCTCACCAGATGCCCGCAGAGTCGTATGCGGGTATCGCTCCCAGAGAGCGTCGAACACCGGTGTGTCGGCGAGCTCGACGGCGTTGCCAGGGCCCGCCGGTGCCAGCCCCCAGCCGTCCAGAATCAGGAGTACGACGAGTCTCGTCACGCAGCAGCGACCTCGGCCCCCGCGAGGCAGATCGCCTCGAAGGAGGCCGGGTCCAGCGACGCACCGCCGACGAGCGCGCCGTCGACGTCGGGCTGTCCGAGGAGCACGAGCGCGTTCTCGGGCTTGACCGAGCCGCCGTAGAGCACGGGAGCGTCATGCAGGGACTTGATGAACGCGTGGGCCTCCTGAGCCATCTCGGGAGTCGCCGTGCGGCCGGTCCCGATGGCCCAGACCGGCTCGTAAGCGATCACGAGGCGTTCGTGCCTGGGAAGGACGCCGACCTGGCGCGCGAGGACGTCCTGGGTCTCGTCAGACTCGCGCTCGGTCCCTGTCTCACCCACGCACGCGATGACCGAGAGACCTGCCTCGAGTCCGGCCTCAGCCCGTTGCCGCACCGTCTCGTCGGTCTCACCGAAGTGCTGCCGCCGCTCCGAATGGCCGACGATGGCGCCCTTGACCCCGAGCTCGAGCAGCATGGGCGCCGAGACCTCGCCCGTGAACGCGCCGTCGAGCTCCCAGTGGACGTTCTGCGCGTAGACGCGTACGAGGCTCTCTTCCCCGAGGCCCTGCAGCGCGGCCTGAAGCGAGACGAAGGGCGGGCAGACGACGACGTCGACTCCTTGGGTGCGTTCGGGCAGGTGACGAATCCGGGTGGCGAAGGCCCGCGCCTCGTGAGCGCCCTTGAACATCTTCCAATTGCCTGCGATGAGCACTTCCGCCGATCTTAGGTCACGTGCCTGCTAGCCTCGCGCAAGATGAGTCTCGTGCTCTGGGAGCAGCGCTTCCGAGCGCCTGTCTCGTTTCTTCCCGAATGGTCGCCTCAGGCACCTGATCACATCGTCTACGCGTCGAATGAATCGGGCACCTGGCAGCTGCATGTCTGGAACATCGCCACCGACACTTGGCGCCAGGTAACGGACCACACGGTCGGTCTCCTGGACGGCACACCGGCTCTCGATGGAGAGGGGATCCTCTGGTTCCAGGACGACACCGGTGACGAGTCCGGGCGCTGGTTGATCCAGCCGTTTCACGGGGGCGAGGCACAGGCGCTTCTCGAAGGTGCCCCGGACGGCTGGAACGAGGGCCTGGCTCAGGCGCCCGGGATCGTGGTCGCTGGGATCAGCAACCGTGACGGATTCGCTGTCTACGCCTCGCTCGACGGTGGACAAGCTCGACTGCTTGCCCGTTCCGCAGAGTCTCTCCGCATCGGCAGCGTGGATGTCGGCGGCTTCCTCCTTGGGGGCCTCTCGGCTGACGGGTCGCTGCTCTGCCTCGAGCACGCGGAGCACGGCGATCTTCTCCATACCGCGCTTCGCGTGCTGGACCCGCGCACGGGCTCGACGGTCGGCGAGCAGCTCGACGAGGGAACGTCGATCGTCGCGAAGTGCTGGTCTCCGATCCCCGGCGATCAACGACTTGCCTTCGACCACGACCGGGAGGGCGATGAGATGCCGGGCCTATGGAGCCTCTCGACCGGCGAGCGCCAGGACCTGGCTGTCGACCTCGAGGGGGCCGTGCATGTTCAGGACTGGTGGCCCGACGGCTCGGCACTCCTGCTCCAGAACCGGTTCCAGGGGCGAGACCGGCTCTACCGATACGAGCTTCCGACCGGCGCGCTTGTTGCGATCTCGACCGATCCCGGCGTGATCTGGAAAGCTCGCGTCCGTCCGGACGGCCGCGTGTGGCTTCTCCACGAGCAGGGACACCGGCGACGGCTCGTCCTCGACGACGAGGGCGTCGAGGTGCTCGCTCCGCAGGGAGGCCTCAGCCTTGGAGCGCACCGCTACACGTCATGGCAGTTCGCCAACGAGCACGGGCAGGAGGTGCACGGCTTCGTCGTGACCCCGGATGAATCGGGCGGACCGTTCCCGATCGTGATGTTCGTACACGGCGGGCCGACATGGCTGGATCTCGATCGCTGGCAGCCGGAAGTGCAGGCCTACGTCGACGCGGGATTCGCCGTCGGCCTCGTCAACTACCGGGGCTCGATCGGGTACGGGCGCGAGTGGCGCGATGCACTGATCGGAGATATCGGCGGACCGGAGCTCGAGGACGTGAACGCTGGTCTGCGAGACCTCGTCGAGCGAGGCATCGCCGATCCCACACGCGCGGTGATCGCCGGCTATTCCTGGGGCGGCTACGTCACGTTGCTCGAGCTCGGCAAGCACCCGGGTCTCTGGATCTGTGGAGTGGCCGGGGTGCCCGTCGGCGACTACGAGGACGGATACGAAGAGCTTTCGCCGCTTCTCCAGGAGTACGACCGCGCTCTCCTCGGCGGGCACGAGCCCAAAGACGTCCCCGAGCTCATGCGCGAGCGCAACCCGATCAACTTCACAGATGCGGTCCGCGTGCCGGTGTTGTTCTTGATCGGGAGGAACGACAGCCGCTGTCCCTACCGTCAGGCCATGGCATACGTCGAGAAGCTCGCGGAGCGCGAGCATCCGCACGAGGTCTACGTCTACGAGACGGGACACAGCTCCTTCGAGGTCGAGGAGCGGGTCCGCCAGGTCGGCACGATCCTCGACTTCCTCGCCCGCCATGTCCCGGGTGTCGCCCGACCGAGCTGAGAGGGTCAGCCCACCGGTATCGCTGCGACGCCGGGAAGCTCCTTCCCCTCGAGGAGCTCGAGGGATGCTCCGCCGCCGGTCGAGATCCAGGAGACGCGGTCTGCCAGGCCGAGCTCCTGGATCGCGCGCACCGAGTCCCCTCCTCCAACGACCGTGAAGGCGTCGGCGTCGGCTACCGCCTCGGCGACCACTTTCGTGCCAGCAGCGAAGCGAGGCCATTCGAAAACTCCCATCGGGCCGTTCCAGAACACCGTTCGTGCCGAACGAATCTTCTCGGCGAAGAGCTTGCGCGTCACCGGCCCGATGTCGAGGCCGAGCCAGCCCTCGGGCAGTGCGTCGTAAGGAACGACGTTGCTCTCCGCATCCGCCTCGAAGCCAGCCGCTGCGACGACGTCGCGGGGAAGCTCGGCATCGTAGGGGAGCGGGTTCTCGTCTCGCAGCTCTTCGGCCATCTTCCCACCCACAAGCACGACGTCGGCGCGACTCCCGAGTTTGAGGAGAACGCCGAGCTTATCCTCGACCTTGGCGCCACCCGCCACGAGCACGAACGGCCGCTCGACGTCGCCGAGCAGGCGTCCGAGCATCTCGAGCTCCTGCTCGAGGAGCAGGCCGGCGTACGCCGGCAGCAACTGAGCGACTCCTTCGGTCGACGCGTGAGCTCGGTGCGCCGAGCCGAACGCGTCGTTGACGAAGAGATCCATGCCGTCCGCGAGCCGTTTCGCCGACTCGGGGTCGTTCTTGGTCTCCCCCAGGTCGAAGCGCGTGTTCTCGAGGACGTGCACGCGGTCGTCCGGAAGGAGCTCGCGAAGCGCCGCCGCGACCGGCGCGATCGCGAAGGCAGGGTCAGGGCCTTTCGGGCGGCCGAGGTGTGAGCACACGGCCACCTGCGCAGCCTCGTGTTCGAGGAGGTAGCGGAGAGTTGGCAGTGACGCGCGGATGCGCGTGTCGTCGGCTACCCGCCCGTCCTCGAGGGGGACATTGAGGTCGGCGCGGACGAGAACGGTCTTTCCCTTGACGTTCGCCTCGCGTACGGAGCGCGGCCGCTGCACGCTCAGCCGAGCAGCTTGCCGATCACGTCGACCAGGCGGCACGAGTATCCCCACTCGTTGTCGTACCACCCGAAGACCTTGACGCTCGATCCGTGCACCATCGTGAGCTCGCTGTCGTAAATGCACGAGAACGCGCTGCCGATGATGTCGGTCGAAACGATGGGATCCTCCGAGTACTGCAGGATCCCGGCGAGGCCGGCGTCGGACGCTTCGCGGAACGCTCCCTTCACCTCGTCGACGGTCGTCTCACGGCGGAGGCGGACGACGAGATCAGTGAGCGACCCTGTCGCAACCGGCGCGCGAACCGCCACGCCGTCGATCTTCCCCTGAAGATCTGGGAGGACGAGCCCGATCGCCTTCGCAGCACCTGTCGAGGTGGGGATCAGGTTCACGGCCGCAGCACGCGCGCGTCGGAGGTCCTTGTGCGGGAAGTCGAGGATCACCTGATCGTTGGTGTACGCGTGAATCGTCGTCATGAATCCCGACTCGATCACGCCCAGCTCATGGAGCACCTTCGCCATCGGCGCGACGCAGTTCGTCGTGCACGAGGCGTTCGAGACGATGTGGTGCGTCTCCGGGTCGTACGCATCGTCGTTCACACCCAGGACAACCGTGAAATCCGGGTCGGTCGCCGGCGCGGAGATCACGACCTTCTTGGCGCCGGCGGAGATGTGCTTCTGCGCGCCATCCCGGTCGGTGAAGAAGCCCGTGGACTCGAGGACGACTTCGACTCCGAGCTCCTTCCACGGAAGCGCGGCCGGATCGCGCTCGGAGAGCATTCGCACGTCTTCGCCCGCCGCGCGCAGGGTTCCATCCCCGAGCTCGACCTCCCCCGGGAATGGCCCCAGGTTCGAGTCGTACTTGAGCAGGTGAGCCATCGTCTTGGCGTCCCCGAGGTCGTTGAACGCGACAATCTCGATTTCCGACCCGAGCGCGTTCTGCGCGCGGAAGAAGTTCCGCCCGATGCGGCCGAACCCGTTGATGCCGACGCGAATGGCCATGTGTCCTCCGTGGTCGAGTGCGAGTCTCCCGAACGGCGAGTCTAGCCACGCCTCTGCGAGCCGGTCAGGGAAGCCGGTCGGCGAGCTCCTCGAGGCGGCGAAGCCGTCGGTGAACGGCCGCCTTCGTCGCCGGAGGATTCGTTCTGGCTGCGAGCTCACGCAGGGAGTCACTCGGGTGCCGAAGCCTGAGCTCAGCTGCCTCACGCAGCGAATCGGGCAGGCGTTCCAGCCGATCGGCGGCTCCAAGGCGCTCCACTGCATCGAGCTGAAGCTGGGCTGAGCGGCTTGTCCGCACCAGATTCGCGTGGTCTGCGTTTGCAAGCCGATTTGCGCGCGCGCTCGTCTCTGCAACGATCGAACGTTCTTCCAGCACGAGGACGGTCTCCGACGCACCCATGAGTGCGAGTACGGACTCGATCGCCTCCCAGCTCTTCGCATAGGCGACGGCATGATTCGCGCGCTCCGCGATCGTGAGAGCGGCACCTTGCAGGGTGGCGATCTCGCAGAGGAGTGACGCAGAGACCCGAGACGCCGTCCGCAATTCGAGGTGCGGCGAGCGCGAGACCGAGAGCGAGCCGCCTCCGAGGAATGCGCCACGCAGATAGGCCGCACGGCAACACGCTCTTCCGACGACCCTCCGCGGTGGCCGCTCGAGGGGAGCGTGTCTCCTGTCGACGACGCCGGCGGCAGTGAGCACGTGGAGCGCGTGAGTGTCGCCTGCAACGTGCAACTGGTAGCGCGTCGCCCGGTCGAATGCGCGCCGCCGATACGTGCGGATCTCCGAGCGGATTCCAACGTCCCGCAACAACGAGAAGGCACGGCGAGCAGCGGCGCCGCTTCCGAGGTCGAGGTGCAGGGCCCAGTCTCCACCGGCTCGGAGATGCAGGCTGCCGGCCGAGTGGAAGAGCGCGGAGAGCTCGGCCCGTCGATCGCACGCCCGAGCCGGGGCGATCCGGGCGAGCTCCTCCCGCACGTCCTCGGATGCGGTCACGCTGCGGTGCCCTCGAGCGCGAGCAGTCTGCGCTTGACGCCGACGCCGCTGCTGCCGAATCCACCAATCCCAGTCGCGCCGACAACGCGGTGGCAAGGCACGAGGATCGCGAAGCGGTTCGTGGCGCAGAACGACCCCACTGCCCTGGCAGCACCCGGGTACCCGGCGAGCGCCGCAAGTTCACCGTAGGTGACGACCTCACCGCGTGGCACGTGACGAAGCGCCTCGGCGACAGCACGCTGGAACGCTGTGGCCCAGGAAAGGTCGAGCTCGACGTCGTCCCAGGCCACAGCGGCGCCCGCGAGATATTCGGTCATGCGGGAGGTCAGCTCCTGCGATGTATCGGCTGAGTTCTGCCCGCCTCCAAGGTGCAAGGTCGGCGCATAGTCGTGTCCCACTCGTGACGACTTCGGAGCTAGCGTGCCGGTTGGGGGGCTCACCGCCCCGTTGGGGGGGTGTGCCCGTAGGCTGCCGGTTCCGCAAATGCTCGACTCGTCCCCGCCGAAGTCGAAGTCGTGCGCGAGCACCAGATTGCCGAACGTCCAGAGCTCGCCGACACCCCAGCCGGGCACGGAGTACCGCGTTCGCGTCGCACTCAACGCCGCCGACTCTACAATCGCCCCCATGAGCGCACCCGGAATATTCACTCCACCGCGGCCGGTCAACGAACCGATCGCGTCGTACGCCCCCGGCACACCGGAGCGGGCAGAGCTCCAGGCTCGCCTTCGCGCGATGGAGGACGAGCGAATCCGCATCCCGCTCGTCATCGGCGGCAAGGACGTCTACACGGACGAGACGTTCGAGTCTGTGATGCCACACCGCAAGAGCCATGTGCTTGCGGATGTGAGCAAGGGCGGGCCCGAGCACGTCCAACAGGCAATCGATGCCGCCAAAGCCGCACACGCCGAGTGGTCGCGAATGCCGTGGCACGAGCGCGCGGCCGTCTTCCTTCGCGCGTCCGAGCTTCTCGCGGGCCCGTGGCGCTCAACGGTGAACGCTGCGACGATGCTGAACCAGTCGAAGACCGCTCACCAAGCCGAGATCGACGCGGTCTGCGAGATGGTCGATTTCTGGCGCTTCAACGCCGACTTCCTCGTCCGCGTCTACTCCGAGCAGCCGTACTCGCCGACCGGCACGTGGAACCGCATGGAGTACCGACCGCTCGAGGGCTTCGTGTTCGCCGTAAGCCCGTTCAACTTCACCTGCATCGGCGGGAATCTCTCGTCGACACCGGCACTCATGGGTTGCACGATCCTCTGGAAGCCGGCCTCGACAGCCGCGCTCTCCGCGTACTACCTCATGCGGATCCTTCAGGCCGCGGGCCTGCCGGACGGCGTGATCAACCTCGTCTACGGCTCGGGCGCGTCGATCGGGAACACGGCGATCGCGAGCCCGGACCTTGCAGGGATCCACTTCACGGGCTCGACCGAGGTCTTCAACAGCATGTGGGGAACGGTCGGCGCGAACATCGGCTCGTACCGCAACTATCCGCGCATCGTGGGCGAGACGGGCGGTAAAGACTTCATCCTGGCGCACCCCTCCGCCGATGCCCAAGCCGTGGCGACAGCTGTCGTTCGTGGCTCATTCGAGTACCAGGGCCAGAAGTGCTCGGCAGCGTCGCGGCTGTACGTGCCCTCGAACATTTGGCCCGAGGTGAAAGAGCGCCTCGTCGCAGACGTGGCGACGATCAAGATGGGTGACGTCACGGACTTCGAGAACTTCATGGGCGCGGTCATCGACTCCAGCGCCTTCAAGACGCACAGCGAGGCGATCGCCGAGGCACGCGCCGCAGGGGCGGAGATCCTGACGGGTGGCTCGACCGACGACTCGGAGGGCTATTTTGTACAGCCCACCGTGATAACCACTAAGGACCAGGGCTTCCGGCTTCTTCGTGACGAGCTTTTCGGGCCCATCGTGACGACGTACGTCTACGACGAGGAGCGCTGGGACGACACGCTTCGTCTCGTCGACGAGACCGCCCCGTACGGGCTCACCGGTGCGGTGTTCGCCACCGAGCGTACGGCGATCGACGAGGCCCAGGACAGACTTCGGTACGCGGCCGGCAATTTCTACGTCAACGACAAACCCACCGGCGCCGTCGTCGGGCAGCAGCCGTTCGGCGGCTCTCGGGCGAGCGGAACGAACGACAAGGCCGGCTCGATGTGGAACCTGATCCGCTGGGTCTCGCCGAGAACGATCAAGGAGACGTTCGTACCACCGACGGACTACAGATATCCGTTCCTCGGGCCCGACGGCAGCGGGTCGAGCTAGCAGGGACGCATACGCGTGATCCGCGTTCTCGACGGGATCGACGCTTTCCTCGATCAACTCGCGTCGGTCCACCCTCTCCCCGTCCTCTTCGCGGTGCTCGCGCAGCTCGCGAAGCTCACATGCACGAGCATGGCGTGGCGGAACGTGCTCGCAGCGGCCTATCCGAACGAGGTCGTCCGGCGCCGGTCCATCGTCGGTGCCTACCTGGCCGGTGTGGGTGTCAACGCACTCGTTCCACTGCGGGCAGGAGATGCGGTGCGGGTGCTCCTTGCACACCGAGCCATCGGGAGGAGCACCTATACGACCATCGTCTCGAGCACGCTGGTTCTCTCGATCTTCGACATCGCCGCCGCGTCTGCGCTCCTCACGTGGGCCGCGCTCACGCAGGACGCTCTCCCGGGCTTGGGTGAGCTGCCCGAGCTGCCGAGCTTCGACTTCTCGTGGCTCCTCGACCACCCATTGGCGGCCGAGCTCCTGCTCGCTGGGCTCGTCATCGTCGCGGTCGCCGTCGGCATCTGGATCCACGGGCACGTCCTCGACTTCTGGGATCGCGTCAAACAAGCCTTCGCCGTCGTCCGGAGGCCGACTCTCTACCTGCGCACGGTGGCCTTCTGGCAAGCCGGCGACTGGATCCTCCGCCTGGTCGCGATCTGGTTCCTGCTCGACGCATTCGACATCCCGCAGACGCCCGAGAACGTGCTCCTCGTGCAGGTGTCCGCGAGCATCGCGACCTTGCTCCCGCTCACGCCGGCGGGGATCGGGACGGAGCAGGCGTTTCTCCTGTACATGTTCCAGGGCGCGGTGCCGAGCTCGAAGCTGCTCGCGTTCAGCGTCGGTCTGAAGTTCATGACGGTCGGGACAAACGTCGTCGCCGGCTTCACCGCAATCGCCCTGACGCTTCGCACGCTCCGCTACAAGCAGGCGCTCGCTCCGCCGGAAGAGACGGAGGTCAGCTCCTAGGACGGGCCGGCCTTGTGCAGTTGCGCGTACAAGGCACGTGCGGTCTTCTGCGGCAACCCCGGGACGCCCTCGAGCTCCTCCTGCGAGGCTTCGAGAAACCGCTCGACCGAGCCGAAGTGCCGGAGGAGCGCACGGCGACGCACCGGACCGACGCCTGGAAGCCCGTCGAAGATCGTCCTCATCGAGCGTACCCCTCGCTTGCGCCGGTGGAAGCGCAGCGCAACGCGGTGGGCCTCGTCGCGTACGCGCTGAAGGAGCTGAAGAGCTGGGCTCGAGCGATCGAGCCCGATCGCGACGGGCAGCCCTGGGACGAACACCTCCTCCTCGCGCTTGGCCAATGCGATGACTGCCACGCGTGGCAGGTCGAGCTCCTCCATTACCGCAAGCGCCGCCGTGAGCTGGCCCTTTCCCCCGTCGACCACCACGAGGTTCGGCATCTGCGAGAAGCTCTCGTCCGACTCGCGGTCGCGAAGCCGCGCGAAGCGACGCCCGATCACTTCCCGCATCGCACCGACGTCGTCCTGGCCGTCGAGCCCGCGAATCGAGAACGTCCGGTAGTGCGCGTTCTTCGGTCGCCCGTCCACAAACACGACCATGGACGCAACGATCGACTCGCTCTGGATGTTCGAGATGTCGAAGCACTCGATGCGAAGCGGAAGACTCTCCAGGTTGAGGACCTCGCGCAGCTCCTCCAGCGCAGCTACTCGGCGCTGGCGTGTCGCCGCGCGCTGGGCCGAGTCCGATTCGAGCGCGAGGCGAGCGTTGTCGACGGCGAGCTCCACGAGGCGGCGCTTTTCACCGCGCAGCGGAGCCCTCACCTCGACGCGCGATCCTCGCCGCGCGGTGAGGAACCCGGCGATCGCACTCGTGTCGGCGACAGCCGTCGGCACGAGCACCTCGGGCGGAGTGCTCGGCGCTGAGCCGTAATACTCGATGACGAATGCCTCGAGCACGGTCTGCGCGTCGTCTCCCGCGACGTTCTCGAGATGGAACGCGTAGCGGTCGATCATCTTTCCGTCACGAAGCGGGAATACCTGGACAGCGGCGCGATCGGCCTCGACGGCCAGCCCGATCACGTCGACGGTCCCGACGGCTCGCTTGTCGGAGGCCTGACGCTCGGCGAGATGCCGTATCGAGGACAGCCGATTGCGATAGCGTGCCGCCTCCTCGAAGCGCTCGCTCGACGCAGCATCCCGCATTCGCTCCTCGAGCTCGCGCTGGATCGTCTCGGTGTCGCCGGAAAGAAACGAGGTGACCCCGTCGATGATCTCGGCGTAGTCGGTCTGCGTGATCGCGCCGATGCAGGGGGCTAGACAGCGATCGATGTGGAAGTCGAGGCACGGGATCCCCGAGTGACGACCGGGTCTCGGTCCCTCGCAGGGTCGAAACCGAAAGACACGGTTCAGGACGTCGAGCGTCTCTCGCACCTTCTTTGCATTCGCATAGGGCCCGAAGTAGGCGGTACCCCGCCGGTGCCGCTCGCGCGTAAACATGACCCGCGGGTACTCGTCGGCGAGCGTCACGGCGATGTACGGGAACGACTTGTCGTCACGCAGACGGATGTTGAACGGAGGGCGATGGCGCTTCACCAGGTTCTGCTCGAGATGGAGCGCTTCGGCCTCGGTGCGCGTGACGATCACCTCGATATCGGCGATGCGCTCGGCGAGCTGGGCCGTGCCCACTCGGCTGTCACCGCGCTGGAAGTAGCTGCGGACGCGCGACCGAAGCGATTTTGCCTTTCCGACGTACAACACGTCGCCGCCTTCGTCGCGGAAGAGATACACCCCGGGCCCTCGCGGAAGCGAGCGGAGCTTCTCTTCAACGTTTTCACGCATTCCACCGCTAGCGTATCCCCATGCGTCTGGGCCTCTTGGCACTACTCGGAGCCGTTTTTGGCTTGGCTGTGCCGGGTATTGCGACAGCCGGCACAGGCCTCATCGCGGGTGCGGTCGAGGACGACGTGCGCGCTTCGACCATCGTCGAGGCTGAGGCGAAGATGACGACCTTGCGCATTGCAGGCTTTCGCGCGGTGCGCGTCACGAGTTACTGGACGCCCGGCCTCACGCGCCCCACCGAAGGTGAGCTCAACGTTCTTCAGAACGTGGGAGCCGCGGCGGAACGAAACGGTATCCGCGTCTACGTCACCGTCATGCATCCGGGTTCGAAGACGACGCCGCTTACTGACGATGCCCGAGCCCAGTTCGCGGCCTATGCCGCCACCATCGCCCGTGAAGCCCCGTCACTGCAGCACTTCATCGTCGGGAACGAGCCGAACCTGAACCGATTCTGGCTTCCTCAATTCGGTCTCGACGGATCGAGCGAGTCTCCGGCTGCGTACCTTGCCCTCGTCGCGACGACGTACGACGCCCTGAAGGACGTGTCGCCCGCAGTGAAGGTGTATGGAGGGACGGTCTCACCGCGAGGCTCCGATCGTCCCGGCGGGATCCGGCCCACGCACTCGCCGACGAAGTTCATCCAGGAACTCGGTGCCGCGTATCGCACGAGCGGTCGCGACCGGCCCATCATGGATGCCTTCGTAGTTCACGTGTACGGGGACAACTCGAGCCAGCCGCCCGCCGTGGCGCATCCTTTGACGACCTCTATCGGAGTGGCCGACTACGGAAAACTCGTGGCCCTTCTCGCCGAAGCGTTCGACGGCACGCCACAGCCTGGCTCGGAGCTTCCGATCCTTTACGGCGAGTACGGCGTGGAGTCGGAGATCCCCGCAGCCAAGGCGACGCTGTACACGGGCACCGAGCCGACGACGACCAAACCCGTCGCAGAGCAGACGCAGGCCGCCTACTACGAGCAGGCGCTGGCGCTCGCGTTCTGTCAGCCGAACGTCGCAGGCATGCTGCTCTTCCTCGTGCGCGACGAGCGTGCCCGCGCGACCTGGCAGTCGGGCGTGTACTACGTCGACGGGACGCCGAAGACGAGCCTGGCGCGCGTACGGGAGGCACTCGACCGCACGACCGGCGGATCGATCACGCGCTGTCCCGGCGTGAAGCTCGTCGTTCGGCCGACCTTCCTTCGCTTCGGAACCCGGTCAGCTGCGAAGCGCGGTGTGTTCAGGGCTACCCTCCAGTGCGACCTCGACTGCGTTTACCAGGTCCGCCTCGAAAGATCGACGACGCATTCGACGAAGCTCGTCGCCCGAGGCCGCGCCGAAGTCGGTGAGCGCGTGCGGATCGACCTTGCGTCACGACGGCTGGCGCCGGGGCAATATCGATATACGCTCCGGCTGGTGCACCCGGTCAATCCGGCGCCTCCGACGCTCCGCCAGAGTGCGCCCTTCGCTCTGCCGTAGCTGCGCGACCCGTCAGTAGCGGTGTTCGAGACGCCAGATGCGAACGACGACGTACGCACATGTCCCGAGCACTACGAAAAACGCAAACGCACCCACTCCCGCGGGGAACCCGAAGCC
>JAOUHF010000056.1 GCA_029865325.1 Thermoleophilia bacterium | reverse complement strand
GGTGCGCGGAGTCGTCGTTTTCGACGGGGTGGGGGAGGAACGCGTGGTCGGGCCTCTCGCCGTTCGCTTCGCGGCCCACGCCGACGATCTGCTCGAGCGCCTCGCAGCCGAGAACCGCTCATCCGAACTCGTCTGCGTCATCTCATCGGACGCGGCCGTGCGCCGGACCTCCGGTCAGGAGGTCCGCAAGCAGACGTCGCGAGCATTTCTCGACGACCTCGAGCCCGTCCGCCACACCGAGAGCGAGCAGCGGGGAGCCGGAGGTCGAGTGGGCGACCTTCTCGACGCCGACACGCGCGAGCGTCTCGAGCGCCTGCGCCGCGGCGAGCAGTAGATCGCGATCGCGCAGGCGAACATATGTTCTTAGCATTCTGGAGTTTTCGCAAAGGTCTTGTAACGCTCGGTGGATAGTGCTAGGTTCTCCCTCAACTTCAAGGTGAGACTTGAGCTAGTAGCTGTGTTCGACCGGCTCAGGAAAACCGCTTAACGACGTAGGAAACCACGGGGGTATTGCGATGGCCGTCCGCACCGCCGCAGCACCGAAGACCGCTCAGAAAGTTCAACGAGAGCTTGAGGATCTGCAGCTCGTGATGAAGGCGCGAAACGGAAGCCAGGAGGCGCTGGACGCGCTCATGCGGAGGTACACGGGCTTCGTTCGACTAAAGGCGAGCTCGTACTTTCTCGCCGGCGGCGACAGCGACGATCTGATTCAGGAAGGGATGATCGGTCTCTACAAGGCGATGCGCGACTTCCGCCCGGACAAGGAGACGTCGTTCCGAAGCTTTGCCGAGCTCTGCGTCACGCGGCAGATCATCACAGCGATCAAGACGGCCACGCGCTTCAAGCACTCACCTTTGAATACCTACGTGTCGTTCAGCCATACGCCCGCCGGGCAGGAGTCCGAAGGCGACTGCACGCTCGGTGATGCGCTGCCCGGGCCGAGCGTGAATGATCCGTCGGTCTGCGTGATCTCGACCGAGGAGCTCCAGAGCCTCGTCGGCTGTCTTGGCACGGGCTTGTCGTCTCTTGAGGCGGAGGCGCTCACGCTCTATCTCGAGGGGAACTCGTACGAGCAGATGGCCGAGGGCCTCGGCTGCGATACCAAGACGATCGACAACGCTCTCCAGCGCGTCAAGCGCAAGATCCTCGCGCACCAGAAGACGCGCGAAGTTCTCGCGTAGCGACGCGATTCGGCTGAAGCCGGAGGCGGGACTCGAACCCACGGCCTAGTGATTACAAATCACTTGCTCTACCAGCTGAGCTACTCCGGCGCTCTCCGGATGGTAGACGCGGCGGCGGCAGATCTCGCCGCCAGCAATGGGAAGTGTGTCCGTTTCATGCGGACGTGTGCATAATCGCGCCGTGTCCGTGACGGAAGGAGCACAGGCGGAGAGGATTGCGGCCGCCCGAGCGCGCTATGTCGCGCCTGGCGCCACGACCCCTCGGCTCGTCGTTGCCGAGGCCGACGGCGCGCGAATCACCGACGTCGACGGCCGCTCCTTCATCGACTTCGCCGGCGGGATCGGGTGCCAGAACACCGGACATCGGCACGCCGCGGTGGTCGAGGCCGTCAAGAAGCAGGCCGACCGCTACCTGCACCAGTGCTTCATCGTCGGGACGTACGAGCCGTACGTCGAGGTCTGTCGTCGTCTGGCCGAGCTCTCGCCTTGCGGGAAGGGCGAGCAGCGCACGCTCCTCGTCAACTCGGGCGCCGAGGCGGTCGAGAACGCAGTCAAGATCGCGCGCTCAGCCACCGGCCGCCAAGCAGTCGTTGTCTTCGACGGCGCGTTCCACGGGAGGACGCTCCTCGCCATGACCATGACGAGCAAGGTGAAGCCGTACAAGGCAGGGTTTGGGCCGTACGCGCCCGAGATCTACCGTGCGCCCGCACCGTACCCGTACCACGGGATCTCGTCCGACGACGCGATAGCGGCGCTCGAGCACCTCTTCAAAGCCGATGTCGACCCGTCGACCGTCGCGTGCGTCGTTCTCGAGCCGGTGCAAGGCGAAGGCGGTTTCGTCGAGATGCCGCCGGACTATCCGGCCCGCCTACAAGAGCTCTGCCGGGCACACGGGATCCTGTACGTCGATGACGAAGTGCAGTCCGGAGTCGGCCGCACGGGGACGATGTGGGCGATCGAGCAGTACGAGGACGTCGAGCCTGACATCCTCATCTCGGGGAAGTCGATCGGCGGCGGCCTTCCGCTCGCCGGGGTAACCGGTCGCGCGGAGGTCATGGACGCCGTGCCGCCAGGCGGGCTCGGAGGGACGTTCGGCGGGAACCCGCTCTCGTGTGCGGCGGCGCTCGCCGTCCTCGACATCGTCGACGATCCAGAGTTCCTGGCCAATGCACGGCAGCTCGGAGAGACGCTCCGCGCTCGTCTCGAGGCGCTCGCGGCGAAGCATCCCGAGATCGGCGAGGTACGCGGCCTCGGTCCCATGCTCGCGTTCGAGTTCGCCGAGCGCTTGCCCGATCGCGCGTCGGCTGTCGTCTCGGCGGCGTTCGACCGCGGGCTCGTGCTGCTCTCGTGCGGCCTGTACGGGAATGTGATCCGGCTGCTGCCTCCGCTCAACATCGCAGCGGACGAGCTCGACGAGGGTCTCGCGATCCTGGAGGAGTCGCTTGGCGCCTGAAGGTGCGCCGGACATCAGTGTCAGCGGCCTGACCAAACGGTACGGAGATGTCGTCGCGGTCGACGCCATCGACCTCGACATCGCTCGCGGTGAGTTCTTTACCATGCTCGGCCCGTCAGGTTCCGGGAAGACCACGACCTTGAGAATGATCGCGGGCTTCGAGATCCCCGACGAAGGGACGATCGAGCTCGCCGGCGAGGACGTTTCGCGGTTGCCGCCGTACGACCGGCCGGTGAACACCGTTTTCCAGGACTACGCGCTCTTTCCGCACATGACTGTGCAGCAGAACGTCGAGTACGGCCTCATGGTCAGGAAGGTCAAGAGGGGGGAGAGGCGTCAGCGCGCTGGGGAGGCACTCGAGATGGTGCAGCTCAGCGCACACGGAGATCGCAAGCCGTCGCAACTCTCCGGCGGCCAACGCCAGCGCGTTGCGCTGGCTCGCGCGATCGTGAACCGGCCGAAGGTACTCCTCCTCGACGAGCCGCTCGGCGCGCTCGACCTCAAGCTTCGCCAGGAGATGCAGATCGAGCTCAAGTCCATCCAGCGTGAGGTCGGTATCACCTTCGTCTACGTCACGCACGACCAGGAGGAGGCGCTGACGATGTCGGATCGCCTCGCTGTCTTTAACCAGGGCAGGATCGAGCAGGTCGGGCCGCCGGCTCACGTGTACGAGCACCCCGAGAGCGAGTTCATCGCAGGCTTCGTGGGGGTCTCGAACGTTATCGAGCGGGACGGGCGGCGCTACACCGTGCGACCTGAGAAGATCAACATCTTGATGAACGGGCGGGAGCCGCAAGCAGGTGCGCACGTGGAGCTGGGACTCGTCCGTGACGTGCAGTACGTCGGCCCGGTGACGCGCTATCACGTAACGCTCGACCGCGGCGGCGAGCTGCAAGTGCTCGCGCAGAATCTCGAAGAGGGCTCGAGCGAGGTGCTCGAGGCGAAAGGACGCCGGGTGTCGCTCGAGTGGCGCCCGGAGCAGGAGTCGATCATCGACGAACTGGAGGGAGGATCCGAATGAACGGACGCAACACACGCATCGCGCGCTGGGCGGTGTTCGGCCTGCTTGTGGCCGCGCTCAGCGTCGTCGCCGCGGGTTGTGGCGGCGGGGACGACGGGGATGCCGCGAGCACCGAGATCGAAGGTCTCGGCTCGTCATTGGACGAGATCAAGGAGCTCGCGAAGCAGGAGGGCGTCGTCAACATCGTGCAGTGGGCCGGATACGCCCAGCTCGTCAAGGAGTTCGCGGCGGCCACAGGCTGCAAGGTCAAGGCAAAGGACGGCGCTTCTTCGGACGACATGATCAGCCTGATTCAGACCGGTGCGTACGACGGAGTCTCGGCATCGGGTAACGCGAGCGTTCGGCTGATGACGACCGGTGAGGTCGCCCCTGTCAACACCGACTTCATACCGAACTACGCCGACGTTCAGGAAGGAATCAAGACCCAGAACTACAACAGCCTCGACGGCCAGCCGTACGGCGTGCCGCACGGTCGCGGCCCGAACTACCTCATGTTCCGTAACGACATCGTCCCGGCGGATACAGACAGCTGGAACGTCATCTGGGATCAAGACCAGCTCGACAAGAACAAGGGCAAGATCTCGATCTACGACGACTCGATATTCATTGCGGATGCGGCTGTGTACTTGAAGGCGACACAGCCGGACCTCGGGATCGATAACCCGTATGAGCTCGACGACGATCAGTTCAACGCGGTCGTTGATCTCCTAAAGACACAGGCGGCGGCGGGAGTCAACTACTGGCCCGGCGACGTCGCGAAGCAGATCGCGGAGTACACGAACGGCGATAGCGTGGTTGGGACGACCTGGCCCTACCAGTACGTCCAGCTGACCGCTGCCGATCCGCCGGTCGCCGTGACGGCCATCAAGCCGAAGGAAGGCACCACTGGCTGGTCGGACACGTGGATGATTTACTCGAAGGCGGCACATCCCAACTGCATGTACCTCTGGATGGATCACATGATCTCTCCCGAGGCGCAGGCCGCTGTGGCCGAGGGCTTCGGTGAGGCGCCCGTCAACTTGAAAGCGTGCGAGCTCACGGAGAACCAGAACCACTGCGACGAGTACCACGCGGACGACGAGGACTGGTGGAGCGACGTGTACTACTGGACGACCCCCGTCGCAGACTGCGGTGACGACCGTGGCGAGGCGTGCAAGACGCAAGAGGACTGGGAAGCGGCCTGGACTGAGATCAAGGGCTAGTCACTTGATCCACCAGGACGCATGACGTCTGTCCCTGTCGCTGAGCCGCCGCCCCAGGAGGGTCTGGGGCGGCGGCTTTCGACGTTCTTCTTTCGACATCCGCGCGCGCGGCTCTGGACACTTCTGGCGCTGCCGCTCACGTGGCTCGTCGTCGTCTACTTCGGATCGCTCTTCGTCTTGCTGCTCTCGTCGCTGTGGGACACGGATCCGTTCACGCGCCAAGTCGTCCACAAGTTCACACTCGAGAACTTTCAGCGCATCATCGACACCCCGGTCTATCGCGACGTTGCCTGGCGGACGATAAAGATGGCCGCGTTCGTCACGATCGCTGACGCGGTTCTTGCATTCCCGATCGCGTACTACATGGCCCGCGTCGCTTCGCCACGAACGCGCAACCTCCTTGTGATCGCAGTGCTCATGCCCTTGTGGGCCGGCTACCTCGTCAAGGCGTACGCTTGGCGGACGATCCTCTCCGAGGGAGGCGTGATCAACTGGGCGCTCGACCCGATCGGGCTCCACTTCGATGGACTCTCGACCGTCGGCCTATGGCTGGTGTTCACGTACCTCTGGCTTCCGTACATGATTCTGCCGGTCTACGCCGGCCTCGAGCGGATCCCGGACTCGCTGCTCGAGGCGTCTGCTGATCTCGGCGGTCGTTCCCTGAAGACGTTCACGCGGGTCATCCTGCCGCTCGCATTCCCCGCGATCGTCGCCGGGTCGATCTTCACGTTCTCGCTGACGCTCGGCGACTACATCGCGCCCGGGCTGATCACGAGCGAGCAGTTCATCGGCACCGTCATCTACAACATCCGCGGCGAGGCCCTTCCTACCGCTGCGGCCTTTTCGCTCGTTCCGATCGTCGTCGTGACGGCCTACCTACTCGTCGCTCGCAAGCTCCGCGCCTTCGAGAGCCTCTGATGGTCGAGTCGACGTTCGCTCGGATCCTGCTGCGGCTCGGGGCGCTCGTCACGCTTGCCTTCATCTACCTGCCGTTGTTCATCATCGGCCTGTACGCGTTCAACAAGAACGTTACGCAGGCGTGGCCGATCGAGAAGTACTCGACCAAGTGGTTCTCGGTCGCCTACCACGACGAAGCAGTCAGGGAGGCGCTGAAGAACTCGCTCTTCGCCGCGCTCGGCGCGACGGCGATCTCGATCGTTCTCGGCACGCTCGCGTCGCTTGCGGTCGCTCGCTATCGCTTCTTCGGGCGCGAGGTGATCACTTTCGCCGTGATTCTCCCGATCGCGCTCCCGGGGATCGTGACCGGGCTCGCGTTGCAGGCGACGATCATCGACGTCCTTGGACCGCTCGGAATTACGTTCGGGCTCACCACGATCATCGTCGGCCACGCGACGTTTTGCATCGTCGTGATCTATAACAACGTCATCGCCCGTCTGCGGCGCACTGCGGGCTCGCTCGACGAGGCCTCGGCCGATCTGGGCGCAGACAACTGGCAGACGTTCCGCCACGTGATGCTTCCGCAGCTGCGCACTGCAATGCTCGCGGGCGGTCTCCTCGCGTTCGCCCTGTCATTCGACGAGGTCATCGTCACGATCTTCACCGCGGGTGCTCAGCAGACGCTCCCGATTTGGATCTTCGCGACGCTTGCCAGACCGGACGACCAGCCGATCGTCAACGTCGTCGCACTATTCGTCCTGCTCGTCTCGATCGTCCCGATTTACCTCGCGACTCAGCTTGCCGGCTCGAGCGGGATCACCGCGGAGCGCCCAAAGCAGTCGAGCGTTATCGCGTCGATCGACGCTGAGCCGTAGCGACCGGCGTCAACCGGCGGCCGTGACGCCAATGCCGATCGGGCATGAGACGCCTGTGCCGCCGAGCCCGCAGTAGCCGTTCGGGTTCGCCGCGAGGTACTGCTGGTGGTAGTCCTCCGCGTAGTAGAGCGTCACCGCCGGCTCGATCTCGGTTGTGATCTGGCCGTATCCGGCCTTTGAGAGCTCGGCCTGGAACATCTCGCGCGAAGCCTCGGCGGCGTCACGCTGAGCCTCGCTGGTCCAGTAGATCCCAGACCGGTATTGCGTGCCGACGTCGTTCCCCTGGCGCATGCCTTGGGTTGGGTCGTGGCCTTCCCAGAAGATGCGAAGCATCGCGTCGTAGCTCGTCTCGGTTGTGTCGAAGACCGCAAGGACGACCTCGTTGTGGCCAGTGCGTCCGGAGCAGACCTCCTGATACGTCGGGTTCGGGGTGATCCCGCCCGCGTAGCCGGCGGCGGTCGTGTAGATCCCCGGCGCCTTCCAGAACATGCGCTCGGCGCCCCAGAAACACCCCATCCCGAAGAGCGCCTGCTCCGTGCCCTCGGGGAACGGAGGGGTCAGCGGAGTGCCGAGGACGAGATGCTGTGCGGGGACGACGATCGGCTCGTCGCGACCGGGAAGGGCCTCTTCGGGCGACGGCATCGCGGTGGACTCTCGCGCGAACAGCATGGCCGAAGGGTAGCGGTCGAGCTATGGCTTGGCGGACGCCTCCCAGCCGTCATATTCCCCGCGGTGGTCGAGCGCGATCTGCGCGAACCAGGCCCGGAACGCCTCGACCGTCGTGGCACCGATGACGCGATAGCCCTCTGCTCGGAGCGACCACTCCTCGATCGTCTCGTTCGGTGGTCTCACGGTGGCCTCCCATTCGGACTGATCGACCACCTCGGCTGCGGCGCGCGCGTCGATCTCGTCCGCGAAGTAGAGGTAGTGGAGGACGTGACGCGGCTTCGTGAGATCCGCCCCACGGCTCACGAGCTGGCGCAGTACGAGTTGATCTGCCTCCTGCGGGGTCGCTGGGGCCCCCTTGTTTCGAATCCGATCGAGAAATCCCACTACGAGATCGTGGCCAGCGCTCGCTCGAGGTCGGCCCACAGCTCGTCCACGTCCTCGAGGCCGACCGAAAGCCTGAGGAGGCCCGCCGGGACGCGTGCCCCTTCCCAGCGCGCTCGGGCTTCGATCCGCGAGGCGACACCGCCGAGGCTCGTCATGTTCACGATCAACCGCGTGGCGGTTTCCACGCGGCGTGCGGCGTCAGCATCGGCGACGTCGAAGGAAAGGAGGCCCCCGAACCCCGGGTAGCGCACGGTCTTGACTGCGGGATGAGCTCGGAGCCGTTCCGCGATCGCCCCCGCGCTCTCGGTCTGTCGGGCGACGCGAACCTCGAGCGTGCTCAACCCTCTCAGAAGCATCCAGGCGGTGTCGGCGCTCGCGACCGGCCCCGTTCGCGACCGGAACTCGAGCAACCTCGCAGCGTCTTCCGCCCGCTTGCAGACCACGACGCCGACGAGGGCATCGTCGTGACCGGCGAGAAACTTTGTCGCCGAGTGCACCACGAAGTCGCAGCCGAGCTCGAGCGGTCGGACGCTGAGCGGCGTTGCAGCGGTCGCATCGCAGACCACCGGGGCCGGATGGGCAGCGCACGCTTCGAAGTTCGGCATCGTGAGGAAGGGATTCGACGGGGCTTCGACCCAGATGAGGTCGGCGTCCGCGGGAGGCGCGCCGGTCTGGTCGAACTCGATGTGGCGCACGTCCCACCGCTCGAGCTCGTCGAGCATCACGCCTGTTCCGTAATACGCGCCCTCGGCGCGCGCCACGGTCTGGCCCGGGGAGAGAAAGGTCATGACCACCGCGGTCGACGCCGCCATCCCGGATGCGAAGAGAAGCGCCTCGCCTCCGTCCAGCTCCCCGAGTCGTCGCTCGGCCTCGGCCATGGTCGGATTCGAGTATCGCGCGTAGGTGAATGCGCCCGGCTCCCCGTCCTCATACGGCCAGGTCGTCGACCGGTCGAGCGGAACGGTCACGGCCGTCACCCTATGCGCTTACCAGACCACCCGTTCGGGATCGTGGCGATGGATCCGCCGGTCGCCCGAGACGAGCCGCGCATCGGTCAGGAGCGCGGTCGCGTAGATGATCCGATCCGCGGGATCGCCGGGAAACGGCGGAAGTAATGATCCGGCGGCAAGTGCGATTTCCGTTGTGACAGCAATCTGCGATACGTCCGCACGGGCAAGCGCTCGCCGTACCCACGTCCGTATGTCGGGAACGAGCCGAAGTCGCCCGAGCCTCTCGAGCGTTGCAAGCTCCCACACGCTCATCGCCGAGACACCGATCTCGCCGCTCGCCTCGACAGCTTCACGGGCGGGACGGGACAACCTCGGGTCGTCGCCAAGCCACCAGAGCCAAACATGCGTGTCAAGAATCGTCATGCGCGCTCCACGTCCCAGATCTCACCCGTCGAGAACAACAGTTCGTCGTCGTCCACGAGGTAGATAACGCTGCCGGCCAGCGACGGAGGCTCCTCGACGGGCTCGATCTTCGCAACGGGCTTGCCGCGCTTCGTGACGACGATCGTCTCGCCGGTCTCTGCTACCTCATCCAGGAGTTTCAGGCACTGAGCCTTGAAGCGGCCTGCCGGGATCGTGCGCATGCGGTAAGAGTAACGCGATCATGGTCACATGTCCATGGTCATTAACAGTGCCTGGCACTGTAAGGGTGACAAGTTTGCGCCGATCGCTCCACAGTTAGGCTCCGCGACGGTGGGAGAGATCCACGATACGACCGAGGCCAAGCTCCGCTGGCTCGAGGAGCTGACCGAGGAGTCGCTCCATCCGGCGAGCGAGAAGCATGTCGCCCGACAGCGCGAGCGCGGCAAGCTCCTCGCGCGCGAACGCCTCGAGAAGCTGCTCGACCCGGGCTCGTTCGTCGAGCTCGACCGCTTCGTTCGGCATCGCGAGGTGGAGTTCGGGATGGACGAGAACCGCCCGTGGGGCGACGCGGTCGTCACGGGCTACGGAGAGATCTTCGGCCGCAAGGTATTCGTGTTCTCGCAGGACTTCACCGTCTTCGGCGGCTCGCTGTCCGAGGTCTTCGCGGAGAAGGTCTGCAAGGTCATGGACATGGCCGTGAAGTACGGGTGCCCCGTGATCGGGATCAACGACTCGGGCGGCGCGAGGATCCAGGAGGGCGTCGTCTCACTTGCCGGATACGCGGAGATCTTCTGGCGGAACGTGCAGGCCTCCGGAGTCGTGCCCCAGGTCTCTCTCGTCATGGGCCCGTGCGCAGGCGGGGCGGTCTACTCACCGGCGATCACCGACTTCGTGCTCATGGTGGAGGAGACGTCGTACATGTTCATCACCGGCCCCGACGTCGTGAAGACGGTGACGGGCGAGGACGTCTCGTTCGAAGAGCTCGGTGGCGCCGCGACGCACGCCACCAAGTCGGGTGTGGCCCACTTCACGGCGCCGGACGAGGACACCTGCCTCGAGGAAGCGCGCTACCTCCTCTCGTTTCTCCCCCAGAACAACCTTGATCCGCCGCCGTACGCACCGCCGGCCGATCCGGTCGATCGAGAGGACGTCTCGCTCGATACGATCATTCCCGACAGCCCGCACAAGCCCTACGACATGAAGGGCATCATCGAGCGGGTCGTCGACGACGCAGAGTTCCTCGAGGTGCACGCGCATTGGGCCGAGAACATCGTCTGCGGCTTCGCTCGGCTGGGCGGGCACGCAGTGGGTGTCGTCGGCAACCAACCGGCCGCGCTTGCGGGCGTGCTCGACATCGACGCCTCCGTGAAGGCTGCGCGATTCGTGCGCACGTGTGACGCGTTCAACATCCCGCTCGTGACCTTCGTCGACGTACCGGGCTTCCTTCCTGGGACGGCGCAGGAGTGGGGTGGGATCATCCGACACGGCGCGAAGCTCCTCTACGCCTACGCAGAAGCCACTGTGCCCAAGCTCACCGTGATCACCCGCAAGGCATACGGCGGCGCGTACGACGTCATGTCGTCAAAGCACATTCGCGCCGACCTCAACGTCGCCTGGCCGACCGCCGAGGTCGCCGTGATGGGGCCGGAAGGGGCGGTCAACATCGTCTTCAGGCAGGAGCTCGCAGAGGCCGACGACGCCGTGGTGCGGCGCGAGGAGCTCATCGCCGACTACAAGGAGCGCTTCGCGAACCCGTACACGGCAGCCGAGCGCGGGTACGTCGACGACGTTATCGAGCCGCGGCGCACGCGGCCGGTGCTGATCTCCGCGCTCGAGACCGCGCTCACGAAGCGCGAGCCGAAGCCGAAGCGCAAGCACGGGAACATCCCGCTGTAGAGGAGCGGCGGCTACTGCTCGCCGGCGAGCTGACGTAGTCGCGCCGAGCGCTCGACGTCCTCTGCGAACGACGGATCGGCCTCGAGGAGTAGGGGCAGGGCGAGCCGGGCGTGCTCAGACGCATCCTCGTCGCGTCCGATCGCGGCGTACTCCTCCGCGAGCTCCTCGTGGAACCAGCCGTCGGGCGTGCCGCTCTCGATCGCCCAGGCAGTCGCCTGCTTCAGGAGCGGCACCGCCTCGGCGGAGCAGCCGAGCGCCCGAAGGTTCTTGCCGACCGCATAGCGCGCTAACTCGATCCCCGCGCGGTTGCCCGGATCGGCCTCCCGGGCAGCCAAAGCGCGCTGGAAGGCATCGAGGGCCTCTTCGAAGTCGCCGGACTCGTAATACTCCCACCCGAGGTTGTTGAGCAGCGGCCCGAGCCAGTACCTCGCGGTTGCATGGGACTCGGCGAGGTCGATCCCGCGCTCGGTCCAGGCCACGACGCCCGCGCGGTCGGGTGCCGCGATCGCGGCCATGTGGGCGGCGTCTGCGGCGACGAAGAAGTGGCCGGCTTCGAGCGAGCGAGCGAATGCCGACTCGAACAGGGGCAGAGCGGCCGGGGCATTACCGCTCGAGCGGCGGAGGCGCCCACGCTCAAGATCGATGCGGGCGAGCGCTATCTGGCTGTCAGAGGCGGTTCCTTCGGCCTCCTCGATGAGCTGCTCGCCGGCGTCGAAGTCGCCGTGCAGGCCTCGAACGCGGGCGAGCTGAGTCAGCACCTCGGCCCGACCCTCGTCGGTCGACTCGCGCGCGAGCTGCTCTCGCAGGCGCCTTTCGGTCGCTGCGAGATCGTCGAAGTCCCAAAGGCTGCGGAGGCGATCGTCCATGTCTGAACTCTAGAAGCGTCCGCTACTCGAACGCATAGTCGATCGCGTCGCAGACGGGCTCGTACCCGATGTCCACATAGATCTTGTTCGACGTCGGATTCGCGAGATCGGTGTACAGGAAGCAGAACGTTCGGCCCGCGGCCAACCGCTCGGCCGTGACCGCGGCCGTTACGGAGCTCCCGTACCCGTGGCACCGATGCTCCGGAGGTGTATAGACGGGGCCGATACGCACGCCGTTCGGCGTCGTACCACCCCAGCCGGCGACTGATACCGGTCCATCGTTCTCCCAGAGCGTGAATCCGCCAGCGCCCGCCCGGAGCCGGGCGTCGACCGTTCGGTCGGCGTCGCCACCCGGTGCGCCTTCAGGCAGGGACTCGGCTACGAAGGCGGCGACCCACTCGACGAGCAGGTCACGGTCTGCCTCCGTGGCTGTGCGGGCGTGTCCTCGGGCGTTCCCCACCCGGCGCAGCTCGCTGAGGCGATAGATGCGCTGCGCGACCCGACGCTGTCGCCCCGACCCGTTTCGGACCACCCAATTCTCTGAGAAGGCTTCGACCTCGGGAACGGCTCCGGTCACTCCGGGCAGCTCGGTTCCTTGAGCTGAGAGGGCGTCGGCGAGCGCCACGAGCGCATCGTTGTCTCGAGGTCGACCGAGCACGAGGTTGTAGGGCGGTGTCTGGAGCGCGGCGCCAACGACCTCGCCGGTCGTGTTCTCGACGAGCCAGAGACGGAACTCGCCGTAGACGGACGGGTGCTCATCGAGGGTGCCTGCGATTCCGAGGATGAGGTTGTTCCGCGCCTCGTCCTCGAGAAGGAGTGGAGCCGTGGCTTCGAGGAATGCGCCTGGATTCTCGAGCTCCTTGACGACCACTGCTCGATCATATAATTCTTAGGCAATGCCTAAGCAAAATCTTTCGGCTGCGGAGGCGGCTCGGGCGCTCGGGATCTCGCTCGACACGCTCCGGCGCTGGGACCGAGCGGGGAAGATCAGCGTCGAGAGAGACTCGGCGAACCGGCGAGTCGTGCCTGCCTCCGAGGTCGAGCGATTGAAGGGCGGCGAGCCATCCGAGCAATTTTCTGCCCGCAACCGTTTTCGTGGAGTGGTTCGCGCGGTGACGGTCGAAGGGTTGCTCGCTCAGGTCGAGATCGACGTGACCGAGCCCGCGCGTGTAGTCGCCATCATCACTCGCGAGTCGGCAGAGCAGCTCGGTCTGAAACCGGGGATGAGCGCGGCAGGGGTCGTGAAGGCGACCTCGGTCATGGTCGAGAGGTGACGGCACCGACTCAGGGCCTGAGCATGCAGCGAGAGCTCTCCGGCGCAGTGGCGGATCTCGGTGTGCTCGTTCCCATCGCGGTTGCGCTCATCGTCAAGAACGGGTTGTCGGCGACCGCGGTGCTGCTGCCGGCGGGACTTCTCTATGTCGCAGTCGCGATGGTCTATCGGCTCCCGGTCGCCGTTCAGCCGCTCAAGGCCGTCGGCGCCATCGCCATCGCGAGTGGTCTCGGAGCGGACGAGATCGCGGCCGCGGCACTCATGATCGGTGGCATCTTCGTTGCACTCGGCGCCACTGGCCTGATCGACCACCTCGGCCGAGCATTTCCACGCGCGCTCATCCGCGGTGTCCAACTCACGGTGGGCCTGCTCTTCCTGAAGGTCGCCTGGGGTCTCGTCGCGGACCCCCCGTCGTCCTTCGAGAACGACGCGCTTGCCCCGGAGTGGGCCGTGCCGCTGGGGGTCGCCGTCGTTGTTCTCGCTCTCGTGTTCCGCCGCAGACCGATCGCTCTCGCGCTCGTGGCGACGGGGGTTGCCGTGATGCTTGTCGATAGTGGCGGCTTCCCGTCGTTCGGTCCGTCCGCGCTCGAGTTCCCGTCCCTCTCGGCGACGACGTTCGCTGCGGCTTTCACGGCTCTGGTCATCCCGCAACTACCGTTGACGTTCGCGAACTCGTGCCTCGCTCCAGCCGACGCGGCGCGAACCTACTTCGGCGCTCGCGCTAGCAGGATCACGCCGGGGCGTCTCGCGCTGACGCTCGGATCGGCGAACCTCTTCTCGGGCGCTATTGCCGGTATGCCCGTCTGTCACGGCGCTGGAGGACTGACAGCGCACTATGCGTTCGGCGCGCGTACGGGAAGGGCGCCGCTCGCGATAGGCCTCACTCTGCTCGTCGTTGCCCTCTCCGTTGGATCAGGGCTCGCCGTTGTGCTGACGGCGTTCCCGCTTTCGATCCTCGCAGGTTTGCTGGCCATCGCCGGTCTGCTTCACATCGGGCTGCTCAGAGATCTCCGTGGTGCCCGTGAATGGTCTCTGGCGATCGTGGTTGGCGCGTTCGGGTTCGGCCTCAACCTCGCGGTTGCGCTGGCTGTCGGCCTCCTGCTCTGGTGGGTGCCCGAGCTGCTGGGTCGGATACGCTCGAGAGCGTGGACATCCAGGCTGTCCCTGCGCTCTCCGCGGTAGAGCGACGAGTTCTCGGCCGGGCCCTTACCCGGACGACAGTCCGCTTGGACGAGCCGCTGCCGGGCTACTCGAGCGCGTGGCGACGTGCGGCCGCGCGTGAGGCGGTGGAGGCGCTGCCCCCGCGCAGGTCCTACGCGTTCTCGCCGCGGAGTACGCGCGGCGCGACGCGGGCATAGTCAAGACCTGAGACCCATGTCGCCACGAGCGCGGCGAAGACGGCCCACCAGGCCACGTCGTCGCTCCACGCCCCGGCGGCTGCGAGGCCGGCGATAGTGGCTGCAAGCGTTTGAGCCCAGGTCTTGAGCCTCCCGAGGTCGCGTGCACCGAGAACCACGCCACGTTCGACCGCCGCCAGCCGGAGCCCGGATACGAGGATCTCGCGAACCACGATGAGCGCGACCATCCACGCCGGGGCCACGCCCTCCCCGATAAGCATCACGAGCGCCGCGAGAACGAGGACCTTGTCCGCGACCGGGTCGAGGAGCTTCCCCAGCGGAGAGCTGATTCCACGGCGACGTGCCAGCCAGCCGTCGATCTGATCTGTCGCCATCGCGACGACAAATACCGCGGTCGCCCAGTACGCGTGATTGGGGAAGTCCCAGGCGAAGAGAAGCACGACGAGCGGGACCGCGGCGACCCGCGCGACCGTGAGCTGATCTGGGAGGCTCACTGTTGGAGAGAATACGCGTCTCGTGCCGCCGTTCACCAAAGTTGTCGTTGCCAATCGCGGCGAGATCGCCGTTCGGATCTTCCGGACGCTGCGCGAGCTCGGAATCGCCACGGTCGCCGTCTACTCCCAGGCTGACCGCGACGGGCTCCACGTTCTCGGCGCCGATGAGGCCTACCTCATCGGTCCCGGCCCGGCCGCGGACTCCTACCTCCGCGGCGATCGCATCGTCGAGGTAGCCCTTCGCGCCGGAGCCGAGGCGATCCATCCCGGCTACGGCTTCCTCGCCGAGAACGCTGCCTTCGCGCGCCAAGTCGAGAACGCCGACCTCGTCTGGGTCGGGCCGCCGCCGGAGGCAATCGAGGCCATGGGCTCGAAGATCGCCGCACGCGAGCGCATGCAGGCGGCCGGAGTCCCGATCATTCCCGGCACCACGGAACCGGCGGAAACCGTGGGCGACGCGCTTATCGCTGCTCTCGAGATCGGGTTTCCCGTTGCGATCAAGGCGTCGGCAGGAGGTGGTGGCAAGGGGCTCAAGATCGCCCGATCCGAGGAGGAGATCGAGCGCGCATACGAGACCGCGCGGCGCGAAGGTGAGGCGTACTTCGCCGATCCGGCGGTGTACGTCGAGCGCTACCTCGACGATCCCCGCCACGTCGAGGTGCAGGTTCTCGCGGACGCTCACGGCAACGTCGTCCACCTGGGCGAGCGCGACTGCACGATCCAGCGCCGGCATCAGAAACTCGTCGAGGAGACCCCGTCCCCAGCGGTCGACGACGCCCTCCGCGCCAGGATCGGGAAGATCGCGATCGATGCGGCGCGCGCAGTTGGCTATCGATCCGCAGGAACGATCGAGGGCTTGCTCGCTCCCGACGGCTCGTACTACTTCCTCGAGATGAACACTCGTGTGCAGGTCGAGCACACCGTGACCGAGGCCGTCACGGGGATCGACATCGTCCGGGAGCAGATACTCATCGCGGCGGGCGAGCCGGTCTCCGTCGCACAGGACGACGTGGTCTTGCGAGGGCATGCGATTGAGTGCCGGATCAACGCCGAGGACGTCGCGCGTGGGTTTCTCCCGTCCCCCGGGCGGATCACCGCCTACCGAGAGCCTGCGGGAATCGGCGTCCGCGTGGACTCGGGCGTGGGCGCTGGAGGCGAGATCTCGGACCTCTACGACCCGATGATCGCCAAGCTCATCGTTCACGATGTCGACCGGGAGCGAGCGCGTCACCGGATGTTGCGCGCGCTGGAGGAGTTCGTGATCGACGGACCCACGACCCTCCTCGGCTTCCATCGCGCGCTCCTCACGACCGACTGCTTCATCGCCGGCGAAACGTGCAAGGACATCGTCGAGTCGGAAGAGCTAGCGAGGCGGGCGCAAGAACTCGATCAGCTGTCTCGTGACCGAGCCGGTTCAGCGTCGTTCTCTGGCGGCACCCGTGGTGGCACGC
>JAOUHF010000055.1 GCA_029865325.1 Thermoleophilia bacterium | reverse complement strand
GGATCCGCGGAATCAAGTCGCGCGTATCGACCCCGCTCGGGATCGCGCTGCGCGGAAGGTTTCTCGTCGGCTCGCGTCCCGTCAGCGGCGACATCGTCGTGCGCTTCGTCTCCTGTGCGGCCGAGAACGGGATCGACGTCTTTCGCCTCCACGACCCACTGAACGACGTCTCCAACCTGCGCGAGGCGGGAGCCGCGATCACGAAAGCAGGCGGCGCGTTCCATGCAGGCCTCGTCTACAGCCCTGGCCGCACAGATGAGACGGACACGCTCGTCGAGCAGGCGCGCAAGCTGCCCGAGCTCGGCGCGACGCGCGTCATCGTCAACGACCCCACCGGCGCCCTTGTCCCGCACCGCGCGAAGGAGCTGGTCGCGCGCATCAGGGAAGTGAGCGAGCTTCCTGTCGGCTTTTACGTCCAGGGTGCGGCAGGCGTGGGCCTCGCGTCGGCGATCGCTGCGGTCGAGGCGGGGGCCGACCTCGTCGCCACCGCCGTCTACCCGCTCGCGCTCGCTCTTCATCGTGTCTCCGGCGAGTCCTTGGCGGAGTCACTCGACGGCCTGGGCCACACGACCGGCCTCGATGCGGCGAACCTCTGGGATGCCGCGGACGTCATCGACGAGTTCATCGGCGACGAGCCGATCGCTCCTGTTGCACCCCGCATTGCCGTGCGCGCGGCCGAATACGACCTTCCTGCCGGGCTGGTCGCTGCGCTCGAGGTCCATCTCCGTGCGCACGCAGCCGCCGATCGTCTGCTCGAGGTGCTGGAAGAGGTCGGGCGTGTGCGCGCCGAGGCCGGGTGGCCTCCGCTTGCAGCTCCAATCGGGCAGATCTTGGCGTCGCAGGCACTTCTCCACGTGCTCGAGGCGCGGCGCTATGGCACCGTAATCGACGAGTTCCGCGAGCTCGTGCGGGGAGGGTATGGCGCCACGCAGGAGCCGATCGACGCGACCGTCGGGCGTGCGGTCGACCTCCTTTCGCCAAGCGCGATGCCTGCTGAGGATCCGGTCACGACGGAAGACGTGCGCCAGCAGGCCGAGGGCCTCGCCGCGAGCGAGGAGGAGCTCGTGCTCATCGCGATGTTCGGCACCGAAGCAGAGGAGCTCCTGCGGAAGATTCGCGCTCGTCACTCGCGCGACGCCGTGCTTGTCGCCGACGACGCTGACGCCGAGCGCGCGGAGCGCATCCGCGAGCTCGTCAAGATCGTGCAGGAGAGCGGGGTCGGTGGGATCGAGATCGAGGACGAGGGCATGCGTGTGTCCGTCCGCAGAGCTGATGAACCCGGCGCCTTCCCGTCCTCGCCGACCGTCGAGACCGGTACGGGGACGCAGCCGACGCCGGAGCGGCGGGCCACGGACGGTGTCGTCCGCGTCGAGGCGCCGATGGTCGGTGTCTTCTACCGGGCCGCCAACCCCGGAGCGCCGGCGTTCGTCGACATCGGTGACATCGTCGTCCCAGGCCAGACGCTCTGCGTCCTCGAGGCGATGAAGCTCTTCAACGAGCTGAAGGCCGAAACTGCCGGATCGGTACGGACCATTCACGTCGAGAACGCGCAGCCGGTCGAGTTCGGACAGCTCTTGTTCGAGATCGATCCGATTCTCGCGCCGCCCGCCGTCTAGAGGCGCCCGGCGTGTTCTCTCGCGTCCTCGTCGCGAATCGAGGTGAGATCGCCGTTCGCGTGATCCGCGCACTCCATGAGCTCGGAGTCGAAGCGGTCGCGGTCTATTCGACGGCAGATCGCGACGCGCTCCACGTCGCGCTCGCGGATCAAGCAGTGTGTATCGGCCCACCGGCGGCCGCCGAGAGCTACCTCCGTATCCCGAATGTCGTCGCCGCCGCCGGGACGACCGGGTGCGAGGCTGTGCACCCTGGATACGGCTTCCTGGCGGAGAACGCCGAATTCGTGCGCGCGTGCGAGGCGAACGAGCTCGCGTTTATCGGCCCACCCGCGGCGGTCGTCGAGCAGATGGGCGACAAGGTGCGCGCGAAGGAAGCGATGCGAACGGCCGGGATTCCGCTCGTCCCTGGCTCCCACGGTGCATCCGGGCTCGCCGATGCGAGGAAAGCGGCGGTCGAGGCGGGTTTTCCGGTGCTACTGAAGGCTTCTGCCGGAGGAGGCGGCAAAGGGATGAGGCTCGTACCGTCTGTCGACGAGTTCGAGGCCGCTTACGCCGCCGCGAGCACTGAGGCCGACGCCGCTTTCGGGAATGGTTCCGTCTACGTCGAGAAGGCGCTCTCGCCGGCGCGCCATGTCGAGATCCAGGTTCTTTGCGACGGGGCGGGCAACGTGCTCACGCTCGGCGAGCGCGAGTGCTCGATCCAGCGTCGGCATCAGAAGCTCATCGAGGAGTCGCCGTCGACTGCCCTCGACGCGGAGACCCGCGAGGCGATGGAGAGCGCCGTGGAGCGCGCCTGCGTCGCCATCGGCTACGAGAACGCCGGAACGTTCGAGTTCCTCGTCGGTCCCGACGGACGCTTCTATTTCATCGAGGTGAACTGCCGTCTCCAGGTCGAGCACCCCGTCACGGAGCTCGTGACGGGAATCGACATCGTTCGCGAGCAGGTGAGCATTGCCTCGGGTGAGGCATTGCAGCTCACGGGGCGAGCGCCCAGACGGGGGCACGCCATCGAGATTCGGATCAACGCAGAGGATCCCATCCGCGGTTTCCTCCCGGCGCCTGGGATCGTCAGCGCCTTCGTGCCGCCGCTCGGCGCAGGTGTACGAGTCGACACGGCGGTCCGGGAGGGAAGCGAGATCCCTCCGTACTACGACTCGATGATCGCGAAGGTGATCGTCTGGGACGAGACGCGTCCTCTTGCCATCGCGCGGGCGACGCGCGCCCTGACGGAGCTCGAGATCGAAGGCATTCCCACCACACGGAACGTGGCACTCGACGTTCTCGGCTCGCCCGAGTTCGCGACCGGCTCGTACTCGACCTCGACGCTCGACGAGCTCGTCGGCCGCATGCCCTCGCTCGCGCTGCAATGAACGCGCCGGTGGGGCGGCGTACCGGTCGGCGCCAGGCTCTCTTTCTGCTCTATCAGTGGGATCTCACCGGGCAAGCCCTGACGTCGCTGTACGAGGGCGAGCCTGACGAGTTCGCGCTCGCACTCGCGGAGTCCGTGGCGGCCAGGACACCCGCGCTCGATCGCCGCATAACGGACTCGTCTCCCGACTGGCCCGCCGATCGGCTGGGTACGCTCGAGCGCAATATCCTGCGCATCGGCGTGTACGAGCTGGAGGAGGGGACGGTGCCGCACGAGGTGGCCATCAACGAGGCGGTCGTACTTGCGAAGCGATACGCGTCCGAGGACGCCGCACGTCTCGTGAACGGCATCCTGGGGCGCGTGGCTCGCGAGGAGGAAGCCGCGTGAGCTCGGTCGACGAAGCACTCGCCCGAGCCGAAGAGCTGCTCACCCGGCTCAACGAGCGGCGGGAGGAGCTCGAGCGGCTTGCGGAGGCCGACGACATCGACGGAGAGGCCGCGGTCGACGTCATCGCCGAGCTCGCCGAGCTCGCCCGGCAGATCGAGGCCGAGCTCACCCGTGCGCGGACGTTGGCCGATGCGCCAGGCTGAAGAGCTGCGCGACGCCGTCGACGCGTATCTGCGGTCGCTGATGTTCGCTTCCGAGCTCGGGCAGCTCGAGAAAGCGCTCCGCTATTCGCTCGAATCGGGCGGGAAGCGCATTCGCCCGGTGCTCTGCCTCGCGGTCGTCGAGGCGGCAGGCGGGGATGTCGAACACGCGCTTCCCGCGGCCTCGGCGCTCGAGCTCGTGCACACATTCTCACTCGTCCACGACGACCTCCCGGCGTTGGACGACGACCCCGAGCGCCGCGGCCGTCCGAGCTCGCACGTCGTCTTCGGAGAGGGGGCAGCGCTCCTCGCTGGCGACGCGTTCCTCGCGGAGGCAGTGCGGCTTGGTCTCCGCTACGACGATCCTCGGATAGCACGCGAGCTCGTCGAAGCGACGCTGGGGATGATCGGCGGTCAGTACCGAGACATCACGGGCGACGACGACCTCACGGAGCTCCACCGTCTGAAGACCGGACGGCTCTTCGTCGCATCCGTCGGGCTTGGTCTCCGTGTGGCCGGCGTCGCCGAGCGCGACCAGGCCCGCTGGCGGGCATTCGGGTCGGAGTTCGGGCTTCTGTTTCAGATCGTCGACGACATCCTCGACGGAGACGGCCTTGCGGGTCGGCTGCCGTCGGAGGATGTGATGCGGCTTGCGGACAGCAGCGCCGCGCGAGCTCGGAAGCAGCTCGAGGGTCTCGACGCGAACACGAGCGTGCTTCGCGCGCTCGTCGATGCTGTGACCTTTAGAACCGCTTGAGGGATAGACATGTCGACCTTCCTCCGTACGATTCGACCCCTCACGGACAGACCAGATCTGCGCGACGCGACGCTTTCGTTCGCGTGTGCAGACCGCCGTTCCTTTCTCTATGTCACCCCGCCTCCGCAGCCGCCTGTCCACGTTCGCTCTCGCGGCCGTCGTCGCCTTGGCGCTGGCTTTGCCGGCGATCGGTCGGGCGGACGATTGGAAGCGTCAGCGCGTTATCCCACAGCAGCCCGAGGTCGTCCCAGCAGGAGAGCGCGCAGCTCAGATAGCCCTCAAAGCGGTCGGCGTACCGTATCGCTGGGGCGGAGAGTCTCCGTCGAACGGATTCGACTGCTCCGGACTGGTTCGTTGGGCCTACGGGCGGGTGGGGATCGACCTTCCGCACAACTCGTACGCGCTCTACAGTGAGGGGCGACGCGTGTCGGCTGCGAGACTCGAGCCGGGCGATGTCCTGTTCTTCGAGGGCCTCGGGCACGTCGGGCTCTACCTCGGGCGGGGGCGGATGGTGCACGCGCCCCAAACCGGACGGCGCGTCGAGGTTATCCGTCTGGACGGCACGAACTACGGTGCACGGCTCATCGGCGCGCGACGCGTCACCCCGGCCTGAGACAGCTAGCCTCGGGGCGTGAAGAAGCGCCTCGATGTCCTGATGGTCGAGCGCGGGCTTGCGGAGTCGCGTGCGCAGGCCCAGGCGCTCGTTCTCGCCGGCCTGGTGCCGGGCCACGACAAGCCCGGAGAGCAGCTCGACGACCACGCCAAGCTGCAGGTCGAGCGGCCGCCGCGTTTTGTCTCGCGCGGCGGCGAGAAATTGCAGAACGCACTTGATGCACTTCACGTAGCCGTCGCTCGATGCGACTGCGCGGATGTCGGCGCATCCACGGGCGGCTTTACCGATTGCCTGCTCCAGGCCGGGGCGACACGCGTGATCGCAATCGACGTCGGCTACGGCCAGCTACATCCGCGATTGCGCTCCGACGCGCGAGTCACCGTCCTCGAGCGGACGAACTCCCGAGCGCTGACCGAGCTTCCGTTCGCACCAGAGCTCATCGTGTGCGACGTGTCCTTCATTAGCGTGGCGAAGGCGCTTCCGCCCGTCCTCGCGCTCGCGAAGCCGGGCTGGGAAGCTGTCGTACTCGTCAAGCCGCAGTTCGAGGCGGGGCGTTCGGAGGTCGGCAAAGGGGTCGTGCGCGACCCGCACGTGCAGCGAAAGGTCCTCGAGACAATCATTGAAGCTGCGCCGGCGTGGGGTGGCGTGACAGTCGGGGTCGTAGACTCAGGGCTGCCCGGCCCGAAGGGAAACCGGGAGTTCTTCGTCCATCTCGTCAATCGCGCGGCCCAATCGAACCCCGATGACATCGACAGCTGGATTGCCGCAGCCGTTGGCTAGGCCCGTCACCAAGGCCGCGGTCATCACGCACGGTCAGCCCAAGCAGATCGGTGCCGGGCTCGCGCGCCTTCAAGCGGTCGCGGCCGAGCACGGCGTCGAGCTCTTGTTCTCGCCTGAGGAAGCGGAGAAGCACGGACTCGATCCGTCGGCCGATCCTCCTGTTGTCGACATCGCAATCGTGCTCGGAGGTGACGGCACCGTGCTTCGTGCGCTGACGCGATTCCTGGGGACGGGTGTCCCGGTCGTCGGCGTGAACTTCGGGCGCGTCGGCTTCCTCACCTCTATGGGAAGGCGCGATCTCGAGGCAGGCCTCGCTCGGGTCTTCGCGGGAGAGTACGAGGTCGTCGAGCTGCCGACCCTCAAGGTTCGGTATCCGAGCGGGACCAGCTGCGCCGTCAACGACGTGGTGGTTGCCAGCGGGTCACTCGGCCGCATGATCGAGCTCGAGCTCGCCGTGGGTGGGGAGGAGCTCGGCCGGCAGCCGTGTGACGGGATCATCTGCGCGACGCCGTCGGGATCGACCGCCTACAACCTTTCGAACGGCGGACCTGTTCTCGTGTGGGGACTCGAGGCGATGGCGCTCACGTACGTCGCTGCACACTCACTTCACGCACGCCCGTTCGTGATCCCGCCCGGAGACGACGTGATCGTTTGGAACCGCACGGACGACGTCGAAGCAGGAGTCCTCGTCGACGGCTATCGCGTCGCGACCCTCGGCAAATCGGAGCGAGCCGTGATCAGCATCGGGCCAGAGCGCTCTCTTCTTGCGACTCTTCCCGAGGCGACCTTCGTGTGGCGCTACCGCCAGAGCTTTGCTTCGTAGGCTGCGAATCGAGAACCTCGTCCTCATTCGCGAGGCGGATCTTTCGTTCGACCCTGGGTTGAACGCCGTGACAGGCGAGACCGGCGCGGGAAAGACGATCTTCGCCCAGGCGATCGGACTACTCCTCGGCGCGAAGGCGGACACGTCGGCAGTGGGGGTCGACGGCCCCGAAGCCTACGTCGAGGCGGAGCTCGACCTTCCCGACGGGTTCTTCGACGACGACGAGGAGGAGCTCGGCGCGCTCGCTGAGCTTCGACCTGAAGGAGAGGCAGGGCTCGTCCTCGCTCGCCGCGTCTTCGCTGACGGACGTACGCGCGCCTATGCATGGGGACGCGCGGTTGCCCGCGAGGATGTTGCTGCGGCAGCGGAGCGCTTGATCGCGATGTCGGGGCAGTTCGAGCAGCGGCGGCTGTCGCGCCCGTCGTTCCAGCTCGACGTGCTCGATGCGTTCTGCGGCCCCCAACAACTCGATCGACGTCGTGAAGCTGCTCGCGCCTGGCGCGACCTGAAGGCCGCACAGCGCCGTTACGAGGAGCTGATGCATGATGCCGGAGCGGCCGCCGCTCGCCTCGCCGAGCTGCACGTGCTCGTCGAAGAGACCGAGGGTATGGGGCTCGACGACGAGCGCGTCCTCCGCACGCGGGGTGAGCGCCTTCGTCACCTCGAGGAGCTCGCAGAGGCGACGACGAGCGCGATGGAAGCGGTGGCACCGGACGACGGGGACGGTGCCGCCTCGCTTGCGGCGCGCGCCGAGCGGGCGCTCGCGCCGCTCGAGCGCATCGCGCCCGAGCTCGGTGCCGCGGCAGAGGAGCTCCGCGACATCGCGGTGCGCCTACGCGAGCTCGGGAGCGACCTCCACGGATTCGCAGCATCCCTCGAGTCGGAACCCGGAGCGCTCGACGAGGTCGAGGCGAAGCTCGAGCGAATTGCCGACCTCAAGCGCAGGTTCGCTGCGTCGTCGTACGAGGAACTCCTCGTGCGAGCTGCAGAGGCGAAGGTGGAGCTCGACGTGCTCGAGTCCGGGCACGATCCGGTCGCGGCCGCGAGCCACGCCGTCACTACCGCCGAGTCGCACGTGACCGCTCTAGCGGAAAGGCTGAGCGCGGCACGTCGCTCGCATGCGGGTCCTCTCGCGGACGCGGTCGCTGCCGAGCTGCGGTCGTTGGGCATGGGAGCGGGGGAGTTCCTGGTCGAGTTGCGTGAGCGCGAGGTCGGTCCTACCGGCGCGGATGAGGCCGTCTTTCTCGTGCGGCCCAACCCTGGTCTTCCATTCGCCCCCGCCGCCGAGACTGCATCGGGGGGAGAACTCTCCCGGATCGCGCTTGCGCTGGCCGCGGTCGCAGGAGGTGAGACGCTCGTGTTCGACGAGATCGACGCCGGGATTGGCGGCGTCACGGCGCACGCGGTTGCCGAGACGTTGCAACGCCTCGCCGAACGGGCGCAGGTGCTCACGATCACGCACCTTCCGCAGATCGCGAGCGTCGCCGATCGCCACTTCCGCGTGGAGAAGATTCCGGCCGACCCTACGCATACGCGCATCGAGGAACTCGACGACCTTGTGCGGCGAGAAGAGCTCGAGCGAATGCTTGGCGGCCAGGAGTTCATCGCGGCGGTCGGCGGAGCAGGGGCTGGCGCAGCCGACCGCGGCTCGACAGAGCGCTGATGCCCACGGCTCAGGCCTCGGTCGAACTCCTCGCGACGCCGCAGGACGTGTGGCGGTTCCTCGCCGAGCCGTACCACCTCGCCGATTGGTGGCCTAACCTCGTGTCGGTCGAACCCGACCGGTTAGGTCTGTCTGCCGGCGCGCGCTGGCGTATCTCGTCCCACCGGGCAACCCTGCTTCGACGTGCCGACTACGAGGACACACTTCTGGTGGTGGCCGCTGACCCGGGATCCCGCGTGTCACTCGAGTTCGTCCGCTCGAGACTGCGCGCCGACCTGACCTTCACACCGGCAGGCCCCGAGCGCACGCAAGCCGAGCTCCGCGTCACGGGGCCGTTCATGCTCGGCTTCTCGCGCAACATCGCGAAGGTTGCGCTGACCCGCCTTCACTCACTCGTGCAGACGGCCGCCACGGTCTGACCTCGAAGCCTGGTACGGTTGGATCCCGTGGCCAAGTACGTGTTTGTCACGGGCGGCGTCGTCTCCGCGCTCGGCAAAGGGATCGTCGCGGCGTCGCTCGGGCGCTTGTTGAAGTCCCGCGGACTCTCCGTCAGCGCCCAGAAGTTCGACCCGTATCTGAACGTCGACCCGGGAACGATGAGCCCGTTCCAGCACGGCGAGGTCTTCGTCACCGAGGACGGCGCCGAGACCGACCTCGACATCGGGCACTACGAGCGCTTCATCGACGAGAACCTCTCCCGCAATGCAAGTCACACGGCGGGTGCTATCTGGGACGCTGTCTTGCGCAAGGAGCGCAAGGGCGAGTTCCTGGGCGCGACGGTTCAGGTCATCCCGCACATCACCAACGAGATCAAGGCCCGCATCCGTCGTGCGGAGAAAGTCTCGCCCGCTGACGTCGTCATCTCCGAGATCGGAGGGACGGTCGGCGACATCGAGTCGCTGCCGTTCCTCGAGGCGATTCGCCAGTTCCGCCGCGAGGTCGGGAACGAGAACGTGGTCTACCTGCACGTTACGCTCGTGCCGTTCCTCGACGCGGCCGGCGAGCTGAAGACGAAGCCGACGCAGCACTCGGTCAACGAGCTCCGCCGCATTGGTATCCACCCCGACATCGTCGTCTGCCGCTCGACAGAGCCGCTCTCGGACGACATCCGCGAGAAGATTGCGCTCTTCGCCGACGTCGACCGGCACGCGGTCATCGGCTCGCCCGACGTGCCCGACGTGTATCTGATTCCGGAGGTGCTGCAGGCCGAGGGGCTGGACGCGCTCGTCTGCGAGAAGCTCGGACTGGACACTCCGCCCGCCGAGCTCGGCGAGTGGAGCGAGCTCGTCGAGCGGAGCCGCGAGCTCCGCGACGACGTCGAGATCGCGCTCGTCGGCAAGTACGTGAAGCTGCACGACGCATACCTCTCCGTCCACGAGGCGCTCAAGCACGCCGGCGTACACAACGGCTGCCGCGTCAGGGTTCGCTGGGTGGACGCCGAGCACATGTCGTACGAAGAGGCGGTGCGAGAGCTCGAGCTGACGGACGGCGTGCTCGTCCCCGGCGGATTCGGCTCGCGAGGCTGGGAGGGAAAGATCCTCGCCTGTCGCGTCGCGCGTGAACGCGAGATCCCGTACCTCGGGATCTGCCTCGGCATGCATGTCGCGGTCTCGGACTTTGCGAGGCACGTCGCCGGGATGGAGGGTGCCAACTCGACGGAGATGGATCCCGAAACGCCGTTTCCCGTGATCGATCTCCTTCCGGAGCAGAAGGAGATCGAGGATCTCGGCGGGACGATGCGCCTCGGCGCGCAGGCGGTCGAGCTGGAGGAGGGGACGCGGGCGCGAGAGATCTACGGCGAGCTCGTGATCCACGAGCGGCATCGACATCGCTATGAGGTGAACAACGAGCTTCGGTCGCGACTCGTCGACGCGGGGTTGGTCATCTCCGGAACGTTCCAGGACGGCAGGCTCGTCGAGATCGTCGAGCTCCCGGAGCATCCGTGGTTCGTCGCCAGCCAGTTCCACCCCGAGTTCAAGTCGCGCCCGACGCGCCCGGCTCCGCTCTTCCGCGGATTCGTGGGCGCCGCGCTCGAACGTGCGAACGCACGGACCGCTCTAAAGGCTCACGCGGCCGGATAGTCTCCGGCCGCCGATGGCACCTTCCACTCTCGACCTCTTTCTCGAGCTCTGCGCGATTCCGAGCCCGTCCAGGAAGGAACGTGCGGTAGCCGATCGCGTCGGCGCCTACTTGACCGAGCTCGGGCTCGATTGGGACGAGGACGACGCTGCCGCCCGGCTCGACGGTGACACCGGGAACATCTACTGTCGCCTCGACGCGACGAATTGCGCCGGTACGCCGATCTTCCTCTGCGCCCACACGGACACGGTTCCTCCCGAGGCGGCGATCGAGCCCGTCGTCGAAGACGGTGTCGTACGCAACGCCGCTGGCACGATCCTCGGCTCCGACAACAAGGCGGCCGTTGTGGTGATGCTCGAGGCCGTCCGGCGCCTCCTCGACGAGCGAAGAGCACATGCAGGCGTCGAGCTCCTCTTCACGCCGCAGGAAGAAGTCTCGCTGCGCGGTGCCGACGCGTTCGACCACACGCGGCTCGTCGCGAAGACCGGCTTCGTCTACGACCAGGGCGCCGCAATCGGCGAGATCGTGCTCGGCTCGCCGCACGCCCGCCTGTTGGACTTCCGCTTCCACGGCCGCGCTGCTCACGCGGGCATGAACCCCGAAGACGGGCGGTCGGCGATCGCCGCTGCCTCGCGGGCGATTGCGGACTTTCGACTCGGGCGCGTGGACTCAGAGACAAGCGCGAGCGTCGGCGTGATTTCCGGGGGGACGGCGCGCAACGTCGTGCCCGAGTGGTGCTCGTTCACCGCCGAGGTGCGCTCTCAGGACGAGCGCAAGGCGATCGAGCTCGTGCGTGAGATGCTCGAATCGGCCGCGTTCGCTGCCAGCCTGGGCGAGTGCGAGGTCGAGAGCGAGGTGCGCCCGAGCTTCCCCGGTTACCGCTTCAAGGAGAGCGATGCCCCCGTACAGCTGGCAGCGAACGCACTGGAGCGGGCTGGCTTCGAGCCCTCCTACGCGCTGAGCGGTGGAGGCGCGGACGCGAACGTGTTCAACGCGCGCGGCCTGGAGTGCGTGAACCTCGCGAACGGAATGATGGAGATCCACACCCCTGCCGAGCACATCGCGGTAGCGGACCTCGAGGCGATGGTCGAAGTGACGCTCGCGCTCGTAGACGCGGCGGCGGAAGCTAACCCAGCCTGACGGAGCCGTCGTCGTCGAGCGTCCAGAACGGGTTATGCGCGATCTCCCACGCATGCCCATCCGGATCGACGAACACGCCCGAGTAGCCTCCCCAGTTCGTCTCGGCCCCTGAGCGCCCGATCGTCGCGCCCGCGGCGTCGGCCTCGACGAGGGCAGCGTCGACCTCTGCCGGTGAGCGCACGTTGTGTGCGAGCGTGATGCCGCCCCAACCTCCCCCGTCCTCGACAACGGTGTCGGTCGCGAGTTCGGCACGGCTCCAGAGCGCGACGATCATCCCGCCGGCCTGAAAGAAGACGATGTCGGAGCCCGGCTCTGCAGAAGTCGTCCAACCGAGGGTCTCGTAGAAGGCGCGTGACCGTGCGACGTCCGCGACGCCGAGCGTGATCAGGCTGACCCGCTGCTCCACGGTTCAGCTGACTTCGGCCACGAGCTCCCAGGTCGAGATCTCGTACGAGTCGAGGTGTTCTTCCATTGACGCCATGCTTGCGTGGAACTCCGACGAGTTCCGCATCGCGCTGATCTGGTTCAGGCCGCGCCAGGGCCCGTCGTTGCTGGTGAAGCGCCGTGGGCTCTCCACATCTCGCAGGAGTCGAAAGACGATCCCCGGCTGCTCGAGTGACGCAGCGTCGACGCTCTCCTGCCAGCGTCGCTTGAACTCGTCCTCGTGATCTTCCTTGACGTTCCACACAGCTGACGTGTACACGGCTTCTCCTCGGTCGATGGCACCAGTCTGGCGCATTCTGGGTGGTGGTCGCTATCGTCCCGCGCGCGATGCGTATCGGCGTAGCCAAGGAGATCAAGTCGCAGGAGTACCGGGTCGCGCTGACGCCAGCCGGGGCACGAGAGCTGGTCCAACGCGGGCACGACGTGCTGATCGAGGCCGACGCAGGCGCCGGAAGCGCTTTCGCCGACGAGGCGTACGAGCGTGCGGGCGCGACGATTGTCTCCGTCGACGACGTGTGGGGGAGGGCCGACCTGCTCCTCAAGGTCAAGGAGCCGGTCGCATCCGAGTACCCGCGGCTCCGCGAAGGTCTGACGCTCTTTACCTATCTCCACATCGCCGCCGACGAGCCGCTCACGCGGGCACTCGTCGACTCGGGAATCACGGCAATCGCGTACGAGACGGTCGAGACGAACGGCGGCGCGCTTCCGTTGCTCGCTCCCATGAGCGAGATAGCCGGGCGGCTTGCTCCGCAAGCGGGTGCCGATCACCTCGAGAAGCCGAAGGGTGGTCGCGGGATCCTTCTCGGCGGCGTCGCAGGTGTTGCCCCTGCTCGAGTGCTCGTGATCGGCGGCGGGATGGTCGGCTACAACGCCGCGGTGATCGCGCTCGGCATGGGGGCTCAGGTGACGATTCTCGAGCGCTCGGTCGACCGTATGAGGTTTCTCGAGCAGACTCTCAGCGGGCGCGTGCAGCTCCTCATGTCCTCGAGCCTCCAGATCGAGGAGTCGATCAAGGACGCCGACCTGATGATCGGCGCCGTGCTCATCCCAGGCGCGCGCGCACCGAAGCTGATCACGCGCGAGTTGCTGGGCGCCATGAAGGAGAGCTCTGTCTTCGTCGACGTCGCGATCGACCAGGGCGGCTGCGCCGAGACATCGAAGGCGACCACGCACGACGACCCGGTCTACACCGTCGATGGCGTGATCCACTACTGCGTGGCGAACATGCCCGGCGCGGTGCCGATCACGTCGACACGCGCGCTGACGAACGTCACGCTGGCCTACGTCGAGCAGCTCGCCGGGCTCGGTTCGGTCCAAGCGATCGCAGCGAACCCGGAGCTCGCCCGTGGCGTGAACGTCTTGGGCGGCAAGCTGACGTACGAGGCCGTGGCTGAGGCACACGGGCTCGCGTACACGCCGCTTGACGGTGCGCTCGCCGCCGGCGTCGCCTGAGTCGATCTACGCGGTTTCGCGCTTCGCGCGACGGAAGAGCCGGCCCGCAGGTTCGGTACCGTTGCCCGCCGCCGGTGTGTCGGGCTTGTCCGGCTTCTTCGACTTCCGCTCGGTCGGGAAGATCTTGATGACCGCCCAAGTCACGAACGCGGAGATGCCGAGGATCGTCGTGATGTAGACCGCGAGTAGGAGTAGGCCGAGGGCGTCGTCCAAAGCCGCCGTAGAATAGCTGCGTGCCGCGGGCGTGCGTGATCGTGCTCGATGCCGTCGGCGCAGGTGCGTTGCCGGACGCAGCGGAGTACGCGGACGAAGGCTCCAACACGCTAGGCAACGTCGCCCGCGCCGTCGGAGGTCTCGACCTGCCCAATCTCGAGGCACTCGGCCTGGGAAACGTCGCCGCGCTCGACGGCTGCCCGCCCCAACCTGGCGCCCCCGCCGTCGCCGGAAGATTGCTCGAGCGCTCTAAGGGCAAGGACACGACCACCGGTCACTGGGAGCTGATGGGCGTTCTCACTCCGACCGCTTTCCCGACGTACCCGCACGGGTTCCCGGACGACGTCATCGACCCGTTCATGAACCAGACGGGCCGGGGCGTCCTCGGGAACGTGCCCGCATCGGGGACGGAGATCATCCAGGAGCTCGGCGAGGAGCATCAGTCGACGGGCAAGTGGATCGTCTACACCTCGGCCGACTCGGTCTTCCAGGTCGCTGCGCACGAGGAGACCGTCCCGCTCGAGGAGCTCTACGACGGCTGCCGCGTGGCGCGGGAGCTTCTCGCCGGCCGACACGCGGTCGGGCGCGTGATCGCGCGTCCGTTCATCGGCTTGCCTGGAGAGTACGAGCGAACGCCGAATCGTCACGACTTCTCGCTCGAGCCCAAGCGACCGAACTACCTCTCGCTGCTCCGTGACGCGGGGAACACGGTGTACGGCGTGGGCAAGATCAGTGACATATTCGCCGGCTGCGACGTGGACGAGTCGTTCCCGACGAAGTCGAACGTCGAGGGGATCAACCGGACGATCGAGCTCCTCGAGTCGATCGAGGGAGGGCTCGTCTTCGTCAACCTCGTGGAGACCGACATGCTCTGGGGTCATCGCAACGACCCCGTGAACTTCCACCGTTGCCTCCAGGACTTCGATCGACGCCTCTCCGACATCCTCGAGGCGCTCCACCCAGGCGACCTGCTCATCCTCACGTCCGACCACGGCTGCGACCCGACGACGCCCTCGACCGACCATTCGCGCGAGTACGCGCTTCTTCTCGCCTATGCCGCCGGTCGGAATGCGGCCGGGCGAATTCACGAGGAGGGCGAGTTCGCCGACGTGGGCGCGACCGTAAATGCATGGCTTGGGGGCAAGTCGCCCGGGAAGCGACTTCCGGGTCGTCTCATCCTCGAGCCGTGATTCGCGCCACCGAGCTGATAGAGCGGACGCGGAACGGAGAGGAGCTCTCCGACGCGGAGATCGCCGACCTCGTCCTCGGCTTCACTCGCGGCGACGTGCCGGACTATCAGATGGCTGCGTGGTGCATGGCCGTGTACTTCAAGGGCCTTTCTGGCCGCGAGACGCATGCGCTGACCGACGCGATGATTCGCTCAGGCGCGACGCTCGACCTTGGTGCAGCACTGGGCCGACGAGTCGTCGACAAGCACTCGACCGGCGGAGTCGGGGACAAGACCTCGCTTGCCGTCGGCCCCGTCGTTGCCGCCTGCGGTGTTCCCTTCGGGAAGATGAGCGGCCGCGGACTTGGCCACACCGGCGGTACGCTCGACAAGCTCGAGTCGATCCCTGGCTATCGCGTGGAGTTGACGATCGAGGAGTTCATCGCACAGGTACGGGATGTCGGCCTCGCGATCATCGGACAGACGGGCGACCTCGTGCCGGCGGACAAGAAGCTCTATGCGCTCCGGGACGTGACGGCGACCGTCGACGTCGACCCACTCATCGCGTCCTCGATCATGTCCAAGAAGCTCGCCGGCGGAGGCGATGCGATCGTGCTCGACGTGAAGGTCGGGGATGGCGCTTTCATGAGGACGGTCGACCAAGCGCGCAACCTCGCCGAGCGAATGGTCGATCTCGGGAAGCGAGCGGGCCGAGAGGTCGTCTGCCTGTTGACCGATATGGATCAGCCGCTCGGCTCCGCGGTCGGCAATGCACTCGAGATCCGCGAGGCGATGGACACCATCGCCGGACACGGGCCTCCCGACTTCACCGAGCTCGTGCTCGAACTCAGCGCGCGGCTGCTTGCGCTCTCCGATCTGGGGGTCGGCCTCGACGAGGGCCGCGGGCGCGCCGAGAGCGCCGTCGCGGACGGCTCGGCCACGGAGGCGTATGCGCGCTGGATCCGAGCTCAAGGGGGCGACCCCGATCCGTCGCTGCTTCGAAATGCACCGGTGGTGCGCGACGTGACCGCCGCTCGCGACGGTGTCGTAACGCGGCTCGGCGCGCTGGCGATCGGTGCGGCCGCGCTCGATCTGGGGGCGGGGCGGCGCACGAAGGAGGACTCGATTGACCACGCCGTCGGGATCATGTGCACGAAGAAGCGCGGCGACGCGGTCGCTCGCGGTGATGTCCTCGCCGAGGTGCACGCGCGCGACGACGATATGGCCGCAAGCGCGGTCGCAGCCGTGCTCGGGGCCTACGAGCTCGGAGATGAAGCGCCTCCCGAGCACGGCATCCTGCTCGACGTCGTCTCTTGACGGCACATGCCCGAACTCCCTGAGGTCGAGACGATCCGGACGCAGCTCGCGCCGCGTCTCGAGGGAAGGACGCTCACGCGAATCGAGATCCTCGACCCGCGGCTGACACGACCCCATGACCTCTTCGAGGTGGCGGAGGAGCTCGAGGGCGCCCGCGTCGATGCCGTCGAGCGGCGCGGGAAGTACCTCGTATTCCGCCTCGAGAGCGGGCTCGCGCTCCTCGTTCACCTACGCATGACGGGAAGCTTCGGTTTCGCGCCGACAACCCACGAGCGAGCGGTCGTGGAGCTCGACGACGGGTCCAGGCTCGCGTACCGGGATGTTCGCCGCTTCGGGACCTGGCTGGTTCTCGAACAAGCCGATGTCGAACCGTACCTCTCGACCAAGAACGGGGTCGAGCCGCTCGGCTCCCGGTTCACCGTCGTTTGGCTTGCGTCACGCCTGGCCGAGCGACGAGCACCGCTCAAGTCGGTCCTCCTCGATCAGCGCGTCGTCGCCGGCCTCGGGAACATCTACGCCGACGAAGCTCTCTGGCGCGCTCGCCTGA
>JAOUHF010000054.1 GCA_029865325.1 Thermoleophilia bacterium | reverse complement strand
CGGCCAACAACACGGCCGAGTACCCGGTCATCTTCACGTTGTGACCACGTCACTCGTGGTGGCGATAGCGGCCTGCGCGGCGGCGGTACTGGCCCTCGTCCTCGTCGTTGTCCTCTGGCGCCGGGTCTCGAGGCTCCAGGGCACCCAAGCGGTGGTGCTCGGGAGCGACCGTCGGGACCTGCTCGACTTCGCTGTCTCCCTGCAAGGTCGAATCGACGACGTCCACCGAGCGCTCGACGAGCTCGCAGCGGGGCTCTCGAGGGTCGACCGGCGCGTCGACGGCTCGGTGACGAACACCGCGGTCGTCCGCTATGACGCATACGAAGGGACCGGCGGCCAGCAGTCCGCGTCGCTCGCGCTACTTGATGCGACGCGGACCGGCACCGTCGTCACTGCAATTCAAGGACGGGACTACGCGCGCATCTACGTGAAGGATCTCGACCGCGGACGCTCATCGGTCGCGCTCTCGCCCGAGGAGCAAGAGGCAGTAGAGCGCGCGATGTCGCGCTAGTAATCGTGGGGGGAGCGATGTTTCTCCCCACGAACCCCCCTCTCCTCTACGCGGCGCACGGCTCCGGCTCGGTTGGCCTCCCGGCCGGCGCAGCCCGCCTCCGGCCTCACAACGTACTGGATGATCAACCGCCGCATCCGCTAGATCCGGCGAGCGGCACGTCGATCCGAACGAGCGTCGCCCCTACGCTGCTGCGACAGCCGGGCCGAGACCCGGCAAATAGTGCCGCCAGACTTCCGGCACGTGCTCGGCCGCGAGGCGAATGAAGAGCACGGGTGTCGGGGGGCGCGGTGTCGTGTGCAGCGTCATGCTCGTCTCCTCCAGGAGCCGATCGCCCTTTCGGTGGTTGCACGGTGCGCACGACGTGACCACGTTCTCCCACACCGACGTGCCCCCTCGCGATCTCGGGACGACGTGGTCGAGGGTGAGCCGACTCCCCCCCGATCCGCAGTAGACGCACTGCCAGCCGTCGCGGGCGAAGAGCACGCGACGTGAGATCCGCCGGGTCACGCCTCGCGGGACACGGACGTACGTCACGAGTCGGATCACGTGTGGCCGGCGGAACTGCGTACAGGCCGATCGGATCGGACGCTCGTGGCTCTCGAGGATCTCGGCCTTCCCCTTCCAGACGAGTACGTGCGCACGGCGAAGCGAACAGACGTTCAAGGGCTCGTAACTCGCATTGAGGACGAGGACGCGCTCCACCGCGCGCGCAGCGTAGCACCCGATTCCGTCTCCTTTCTAGCGGACGGAGTCAGGCTTGGATGCAGACGGGAGAGACCTTCCCACACGATGCGGCCGAGGGCTTCATCCGGATCTCCTCGCTCGAGACCGAGCTGCACGCAGCACGCGCCCGCTCCACCAGCCGGGCATAATCGCTCGCGTGACCACTTGGGCGGGACGGGTCGAGGGAGCACTCGATCGGGAGGTCTGGGAGTTTCTCCGCGCGGACGATGCGGAGCTCCTGCCATACGACTGTGAGGCGACGGCGGAGCATGCAGGGCGCCTGGCCGCGGCGGGATTGCTCACGGCTGAAGAATTGGACGAAGTCGAGGCTCGCCTCGCCGAGATCGCGCAGGATCCTTCCGGCTACCTCGACTCCGACGAGGACGTTCACTCCGCGATCGAGCGGCTCTTGGGGGACGTCGGGCGCAAGATCCACGCGGGTCGGTCGCGGAACGACCAGGTCGCCGCAGCGTTCCGCCTATACGTGCTCGACGCGTGCGCGGAGGCGCGAGAGGCGATCGACGCGCTTGCGCTGGTCGTCCTCTCGTTCGCCGAGTCCGAGGCGGAGACGGTTATGCCTGGCTACACGCACATGCAGCGTGCTCAGCCCATCACGCTCGGGCACCTCCTCCTCGCTTGGGTGGAGATGCTCGATCGCGACCGGACTCGTTTCGCCGCAGCGGCGGAAGCCGCGGCGGAGAGCCCTCTCGGCGCGGGCGCACTCGCCGGCTCGACGCTCGAGTTGCCTCCTCCACCTCGCCAGATGCGCAACTCGATCGACGCCGTTGCCGATCGGGACTTCGCTCTCGACTATCTCTATGGCGCCGCTGTGCTCTTCACGCATCTCTCGCGAATCGGCGAGGAGATCGTCATCTGGGCGACGTCGGAGTTCGGCTTCGTCCGTCTGCCCGAGTCGGCTGCGACCGGGTCGTCGATGATGCCGCAGAAGCTCAATCCCGACGTTGCAGAACTTGCTCGAGGTAAGGCCGGTACCGCGATCGGGCGGCTCACCGGCCTACTCGCCACTGTGAAGGGGCTACCGCTCGCGTACGACCGTGACCTTCAGGAGGATAAGGCGCCTGTCTTTGCGACCCGGCGGGACACGAGACTCGCGCTCGAGGCTCTCACGATGCTGGTGAGCGGGCTCGAGGTCGATCGGGCGCGACTCGCGAAGGCGGCCTCGGACCCACTCCTTTTCGCCACCGACGCCGCCGAGGCGCTCGTGAAGCAAGGGGTCCCGTTCCGCGACGCCCACGAGGAGGTCGCGGCGAGTGTTCGGGAGGGAACGTTCAAGCGCCCGCGTAAGGGATCGCTGCGACCGGCGCCCGGCCCTGACGGCATCCGCGCCGCCCTCGACGAGGCGCGCCACCGCTTCGTCGACAATCTCTAGGCCGCGATGCCCGGATAGCAGCGCGACGGCCATGCGCCTACGGCATTCTCGCGGCTAGCATCGCGCCTCATGGCGCACGAGAAGCGGGTCGAGATTCGGTGGAGCGACGTGGATGCCTATCTCCACGTCAACAACGCGGTCTACGCGGCCTACCTCGAGGAGTGCCGGGACGAGTGGGTCGATCGCGTTCTCGAGGGTGTGAGCGACACATGGGACTTCGTCCTCGCACGCGTGGCCATCGACTTTCGGCGCGAGCTACGCCTCGAGGACGAGGAGGTCACGGTCTCGTGCAGCCTCGTGCGTATCGGCAACTCGAGTGTCGCTCTGCGTGAGCAGATCCGCACCCTCGAAGGAGACCTCGCGGCCGAGTCCGAGGCCGTTCTCGTTGCGCGCGACCGCGAGGCCGCGCGCGCCCGTCCGCTGACGGAGGCGGAGCGTGCAGCCTTCGAGCGTGTTCTCGAGGCTTCGTAGCCCTCGCCGGCCACAGGTTGTTACAAGGTCGATTCGTGTGACGCGAGGGATGGTCGGCGGCGTATCGCAGGAGACACCGACCTCGGAGGTTCTTCATGAAGCGTTTGCTCCTCGCCGTAGCTGCCGGCCTCACCATCGTGGCGCTTGCGGGCGCCGTCGGGCTGCCCGATCTCGCGGGCGCTCAAGACGCCGCTCCGGCAGATGACACGATTACCGTCAGCGGTGTCGGCATCGTCAAAGCCGTTCCCGACGAAGCACAGATGTCGTTCGGCGTCGAGACCCGTCGGCCGACCGCCCAAGCCGCCGTTGCGGCCAACGCAGATGCGATGCGCAAGGTGATCAACGCGTTGCGACAGGCAGGTGCGCGTGAGATGGCGACCCAGTGGGTGAGCGTGTACCCATTTACCAACGAGACCGGTGTCGTCGAGGGTTACTCGGCCTCGAACAGCGTGTCGGCCGTCAGCGACGTCGACGATGCAGCCGGCTTGATCGACGCGGCGGCCGAGGCGGGTGCGAACCAGGTGTCCGGCCCAGGCCTGAGCTCGAGCAACGCCGAGGCCCTGTACCGGCAGGCGCTGGCGAAGGCCGTAGACGATGCGCGCCTACGGGCCGAGGTCCTCGCGAAGGCCGCTGATCGCTCGCTCGGCGAGATCACCACGATCGTCGAGGGTGGCGCCCAGCCAACCCCGCTCTATCGCGAGGCTGCACTCGACTCAGCGGGGTCGACTCCGATCGTCCCAGGCCAGCAGGAGACGAGCGCCAGCATCAGCGTCACTTTCTCCCTCCGCTGATCCGAGGGCTGCGGGGCGTCGCCGCTCTGGCCGGCGGCGCCCACTGCGGCCGCCCGCCAGGTTGCTCGACCGTTGCCCTCGGCCGAACGCGCTGCTAACGTGCGCGCCTTGATGCTTCGAATGCGTATCTGAGACACCCGTTGCCACGGCCCTCCCACTGGGCCCGGCGCTGGCTTGCACGTTTCTCGCTACGCAGTTCTTCGAAGGAGCGTCAGATGATCGACATACAAGGAGCAGCACTTATGGAGGCCGTACCCCGTCGACTTGACCCGGCTGTCGAGGTCGACGAGCTGCGCAAGGAGTTCCGCCGCAGCGACGGTAAGCGCCGCCGCGGGGAGCGTCGCATGCGCGTTGCCCTCGACAGCGTCTCGTTCACGATGGAGAAAGGTGAGACAGTCGCCATTCTCGGCCAGAACGGCTCGGGAAAGTCGACGCTCGTCCGTCTGCTCTCGACGCTCCTGCTTCCGGACGGCGGGACCGCCAGGATCCTCGGCCACGACGTCGTAACCGACGGCCGGGCGGTGCGCCACTTGGTGAACCGCGTCTCGGTGGAGGCGTCGTTCTTCAAGCGTATGTCCGCCGCCGAGAACCTCGGCTATGCCGCGCGGTACTACGGAATGACCTCGAAGGAGACCCGCGACAAGATCCCCGCGATCCTCGAGCGCGTCGGGTTCCCGTCCGACCGACGCGACGAGCCGATGCAGAACCTCTCGCGAGGAATGCAGCAGAAGGTGGCACTTGCACGGGCACTCCTGACATCGCCCGTAGTCCTTCTCCTCGACGAGCCGACCACGGGTCTCGACCCGCGCTCGAAGCTCGAGGTGCAGGAGTTCATCCGCGAGATTCGCACGACGCACGACTCGACGATTCTGCTCTGCACGCACGACCTCGCCGAGGCCGAGACCCTCGCGGAGCGCATCGGCATCCTCGATCGCGGCCGGTTGCTCGCGCTCGAGCCCGTGGAGGACCTCAAGCGCCGGTATGGCGCCAAGACCCTCGAGGAGGCGTTCTTCGCCGCAACGGGTCGGGAGTTCGAGGCGGAGGGAGACGAAGACGATGACCGGGAGGTGTTCGCGTGAAAGCCCTGGGCACAACGTTGCGCGCTGAGCTCGTCGGAGCCGGCGGCGTCGTCGAGCGAAACTTCTACCTCACCAAGCGCTATATCTGGTGGGATCTGGCCTGGTTCTTCTGGACCGTCGCGAACACGCTCACTATCGTCTTCATCGCGCAGGGCATCGAGGCGACGGGAGGCGACATCGACGTCAACACCGTCGCCACGAGCCTGCTCATCGGTGCGGTCGTTTGGGCGTACCTCGGCGTGCTCTTCGAGTTCCTGATGGAGACCGTGGCGTGGGAGCGCTGGGAGGGAACCATCGAGTACACGTTCATGGCGCCGCTTTCGCGCGCCATGCACCTGGCCGGTCAGGGCGTCTTCGCGATCTCGTATGGGCTTCTTCGCGCTGTCTTCCTGTTCACTGCTTGCTTCCTGTTCTTCGACCTGTCCACGCCGGACGCGAATTTCCTCGCGGCGTTCATCGTCCTTGCCATCGCATCGATCTCGTTCATCGGGATCGGGGTGATGACGTCGGTGCTGCCGCTCATCTCGCCCGAGAAGGGCACGCAACTCGGCTTCGTCGCGCAGGGCACGCTGCTCGTCGTTTCTGGCGTCTACTACCCGGTTGAGGTTCTTCCCACCTGGATGCAGTGGATCGCGAAGTTCTCGCCGGCGACGTACGCGCTGGAGGGAGCTCGTGAAGCGATTCTTGACGGTGCTCCCCTGTCGGCGATGTGGGACGAGATCTGGCCGCTGCTCATCATCGGCGCGGTGTCGATCCCGCTCGGCCTCTGGGTCTTCAGTCGCGGGGAGCTGTACGCGAAGAAACACGGGAAGCTGAAGAGGAGCGGGTAAGGTGACCAGGGCGGCGCCGGCGGCCGCGAAGCGGACGCCTTCAGGGACGTTCGCGCGGTCAGGCTGATGGAGCACGCAGTCCATATCAGCGGGCTCGAGAAGATCTTCATGGTCCCGGAGCGAGAGGCAGGCCTCGTCGCTGCCACGAAAAGTCTCGTCCGCAGGCAGTCGCGCGAGGTACGTGCCGTCGACGGGATCTCGTTCGACATCGCGCCGGGCGAGGTCGTGGGCTTTCTCGGACCGAACGGCGCGGGGAAGACGACGACCCTCAAGATGCTCTCCGGGCTCCTCTACCCGACGGGCGGCGAGGCCCGCATTCTCGGGCACGCCCCCTCGAAGCGAGAGAAGGCGTTCCTCCGCCGGATCACGCTCGTGATGGGGAACCGGAACCAGCTCCAGTGGGACCTCCCCGCGCTCGACTCGTACGAGCTCAACCGGGCGATCTACCGCATCCCGCGAGCGGACTTCACACCGATGCGGGACGATCTGATCGAACTGCTCGACGTCGGCGATCTCGTCCGCAAGCCGGTGCGGCAGCTCTCGCTCGGCGAGCGAATGAAGGTCGAGATCGTGGGTGCGCTCCTGCATCGACCGCAGGTCCTCTTCCTCGACGAGCCGACGATCGGCCTCGACGTGACGATGCAGAAGCGGATCCGATCCTTCGTCGCCACCTACAACGAAAGGCACGGCGCGACGGTGCTTCTGACGAGCCACTACATGGCCGACGTCCAGGCGCTCTGCAAGCGAGTTGTCGTCATCCACCACGGCCGGATCCTCTTCGACGGCCCGCTCACCGGCCTCGCGGACCAGTTCGCCGCCTACAAGACGATCGGCGTGGCGCTCGCGGACGGACACGTCGACCTCGACCGCTACGGCGAGGTGCTTCATCGCGACGGCGACTGGGTCACGTTGCGCGTGCCGAAGGCCGAGACCTCGCAGGTTACAGCCCGCCTTCTCTCCGAACAGTCGGTGCTCGACCTGAGGATCGAGGACACGCCGATCGAGGACGTGATCGAGCTCGTCTTCGCGCAGGCGCGTTCCGAGTGACCGTCGTCCCACAGGCGGCCACGCTGCCCCAGGCGGGGCGGATCCGCTCGACCGCCGACTTCTACTTGACGACCATGCGACTGGCCGTCCAGGAGCAGTTCCAGTACCGCACCGCCAACTACTTCTTCATGTTCGGGATGGTGGCCGAGCCGGTCATCTACCTCGTCGTCTGGACGACGATCGCGGATCAGCAGGGCGGCTCGGTGCAGGGCTTCACCGCCGGCTACTTCGCCGCGTACTACATCGTCTGGACCCTCGTCCGGAACATGAACATCGTCTTCGGGGCGCCGTACTGGGAGCAGCGGATCCGCGAGGGCGACCTCGCGGGCGCTCTCGTCCGCCCGCTGCACCCGCTCCACTACGACATCGCCTACTTCGCCGGCTGGAAGGTCGTCGTCATCGCGCTCTGGATCCCGCTGGCGATCGGGCTCGCGCTCGTCTTCGACCCGACCCTTGATCCCCGCCCGCTCGAGATAGCCGTCTTCGCCGTTGCGATCTGGGGGGCGTACCTGCTGCGCACGATGTTTCAGTCGACGCTCGGGATGCTCTGCTTCTGGACGACCCGCGGCGCGGCCATCTTCGACCTTTGGATGACACTCGAGCTGCTTCTCTCGGGCCGGCTCGTGCCGCTGCCGCTCATGCCGGACTGGGTGCAGACGATCTCGTGGTTCCTGCCCTTCCAGTGGGCGTTCTACTTCCCGATCGAGAGCCTCGTCGGCGACCTCTCCGACGCGGAGCTCGCGCGCGGCCTCGCGTTCCAGCTCCTCTGGATCCTCATTGGTCTAAGCCTCTTCAAGGTTGCGTGGCGCTCTGCGATCCGGCACTTCTCGGCGGTGGGTGGGTGAACGCTCTGCGCCTCTCGTGGCTGTACCTGCGCGTCGGGGTGATGAACGAGCTGCAGTACCGCGTCAACTTCGTCGTGCAGATCTTCCAGTCGGCGATCACGCTCCTCGTCGGGCTCGCCGTGCTCGCGCTCGTCTACTCGCACACGGACGAGCTCAACGGTTGGACGCAGCCGGAGCTTCTGTGCGTGCTCGGAATCCAGATTCTCATGGGCGGCGTGATCAGGACGTACATCCAGCCGAACATGACTCGTGTCATGGAAGAGGTACGCCTGGGCACACTCGACTACGCGCTGACGAAGCCCGAGGACGCCCAGCTGCTCGCCAGCGTCCGCGAGGTGCGGATCTGGCAAGTCGTCGATGTGATCTCGGGCGCTGTCGTACTCGGGTTCGGGCTCTCGAGAATCGAATCCGGCCTCAGTGCGGTCGATGCGGCCGCATTCGCCATCGCTCTGCTCTTCGGCGCGGTGATGATCTACTGCTTCTGGCTCGTGATAGCGACGGGCGCGTTCTGGGTCGTGAACATGTGGACTGCGGCCGAGCTCTTCGACGGCGTGTTCCAGACCGGGCGCTGGCCGGTCGGCATCTACCCCGGCTGGCTCCGCGTGAGCGTGACGTTCCTCGTACCCATCGCGTTCGCGGTGACGGTACCGGCGGAGGCCGCGACTTCGCGGCTCGAGTGGCAGACGCTTCTGCTGGCGGCCGGGTTCGCAGTCGTGCTCCTCGCGTTCACCCGTTGGTTCTGGCGTTTTGGCCTCCGGAACTACACGGGCGCGTCCGCATGACGCCTGGCGACGCACAGACGTGGCACTACGGCGTCGTTGCTCGCTGGTGGGCGGAGTTCAACCTCGACGGACCGGAGATCGACTTCTTCCGTCCGTTCGTCGAGGCCGGCCAGCCCGCCCTCGATGCGGCGTGCGGCACCGGGCGGCTGCTCATCCCGTACCTGCAGGCAGGTCTCGACGTCGACGGCTCCGACATCTCACCCGACATGCTCGAGCTCTGCCGTGAGCGAGCCGAGCGCGAGGGTCTGGAGCCGCCGGGGCTTTACGCGCAGGCGATGCACGAGCTCGACATTCCGCGGAGTTACAGAACGATCATCGTCTGCGGCGGGTTCGGGCTCGGCGGTCAGCGCGAGCACGACGCGCAAGGTCTGCGGGGGCTGTTCGAGCACCTCGAGCCAGGCGGCACGCTCGTCCTCGACAACGAGGTCCCCTATGCGTCGTCGCCGTCGAAGTGGTGGAAGTACTGGCTGAAGGAAGGACGCTCGGAACTGCCGCGAGCGTGGCGCGCCGAGGGTGAGCGGCGTGTCGGCGCGGACGGGGTCGAGTACGAGCTCAACTCGCGACTCGTCGACTTCGACGCGCTGTCTCAGCGCGTCACCCTCGAGATGCGCGCCTCCATGCGGCGCGACGGCGAGCTCGAGGCAGAGGACGAGCACGTCCTCGTGATGACGCTGTACTTCACACACGAGATCGTGCTCATGCTCGAGCAGGCGGGTTTCGTCTGCGTCGAGCTCCGCGCGGGCTACACGGGCGCCGCGCCGACCCGCGACGACGACTTCATCGTCTTCATCGCGAAGAAGCCGATGAACGGAAGGGCCGCCTGCTAAAGTCCTGCCGTCTGTTGTGAGGCAACGTGGCCTCGGGCGATCGCGCCCGGGGTCTTTTTGTTTTTCAAGGGAGGTTCTTCATGGCGAGGCCCAGGACGCAGGCGCGCGGCGCGATGGTCAAGAGCCGCGACCGCGCGACGTCGAGCTTGGCTGCGCGGCACGCGGTGCTGAAGCGGATCAGAGAGGAGGGCGTCGAGCATGTCCTCTTCTGGTTCACCGATCTCGAGGGACATCTCAAGTCGTTCGCGGTGACGCCTTCGGAGATGCAGGAGGCGCTGAACGACGGGATGGGCTTCGACGGCTCGTCTATCACGGGCTTCAACGCGATCGAGGAGTCGGACATGGTCGCGATACCGGACCCGGCGAGCTTTCAGCTCATGCCGCGGCCCATCGACGAGCACGGGCATGCAATGGGCGCGAAGGTCGCTCGCATGATCTGCGACGTCGTAACGCCGGACGGCGTGCCTTACGAGGGAGATCCACGCTTTGCGCTCCGCAGGGCACTCGCCCGCATGAAGAGCATGGGTTTCGACGCGTTCAACGTGGGTCCTGAGCTCGAGTACTTCCTCTTCGAGGACGACAAGGGGACGGAGACGATCGACGAGGGCGGCTACTTCGCGATGACCGTTCAGGACGCGGCGACCGAGGTGCGCAACGACACGATCGCGGCGCTCGAGGCAGTCGGCATCCCGATCGAGTACCACCACCACGAAGTAGGCCCCTCGCAGCACGAGATCGACATGCGCTATGCGGATGCGCTCTCGATGGCCGACTATACGATCACGTATCGGCTCATCGTCAAGGAGGTCGCGGCCTGGCACGGCTACTACGCGACCTTCATGCCAAAACCGCTCTTCGGTGAGAACGGATCCGGCATGCACACGCACATGTCGCTGTTCAAAGGCGGACGCAACCAGTTCTTCGACCGACGTGACCCGCATCACCTGTCGAAGAACGCCAAGAGCTTCATCGCCGGCCTGCTCGTGCACGCGCGGGAGATGTCCGCCGTGCTCGCCCAGTGGGTGAATTCGTACAAGCGGCTCGTGCCCGGTTACGAGGCACCCGTGTACGTGGCCTGGTCGCAACGCAATCGTTCCGCGCTCATCCGGATCCCGCTCTACAAGCCGGGCTCCGAGCAGGCAACGCGCGCCGAGATCCGCTGCCCGGATCCCGCTTGCAACCCTTACCTCGCGTTCGCCGCGCTCCTGCAGGCCGGTCTGGAGGGAATCGAGAAGGGCTACGAGCTCCCCGATTCGATGGAGGGGAACCTCTATCGGCTGACGACCGAGCAGCGGCGCGAGCGCGGGATCATCGCGCTGCCGGAGTCGCTCGGCGAGGCGATCGACGAGCTCGCAGGCTCCGACGTCATGCGTCTCGCGCTGGGAGAACACATTTTCCCGCGCTACATCGAGCTCAAGCGTAAGGAGTGGGACGAGTATCGCGTGCAGGTCACGGAATGGGAGAAAGACAAGTACCTCGCGGCTCTGTGACGGTGGCACTTGAAGTCAGCCGAAGAAAGTTTCATGATGCGCGCTGCAGGGCGCGCCGCTAGGCGAGCGGCGAGCCTTGTATCTGACGGCCGATCGCGGGCTCCCTGGTGTGGGGCCCGTGGTCGTTAGGCACTCGAAAGTGCTGACGCACTTTCGAGTGGACGAGCCAGTGACTTACGGCTTCCAGACCATTAGCGCCACGATCGCGACGGTGGCGATCAGTAGCGACGCGTTGAGCCCCAGGTTCACGGGATCGCGAAGACGCTTCGAGAGCTCGGAGCTTTGCACGTCACCTTCGTGCGCGAGCCGCTCGGCGAGCTCGCGCGTATGGCGGTCCTGCCGGCCCGCTACGGCGCCGACCACAACGACCCAGCCGAGCAGCGCGAACGTCGCCGAGATCCAGCTCGTTCCGAGACCGATCGCGAGGCGATCGGCGAGCCAGATGCCGAAGACCAAGACCAGTAACAGGCCGATCCCGATCACCGGGACGAACGGGCGAACCGCTCGCAGCAAGAGCGCGATCTCGGAGGGACGCTCGCGTCGCATCGCCGACGCTCGCAGCGCGGCCGCCGCGATCCCACCGGCGACGTAGAGGAAGGCGCCCGCAAGATGCAGGAACAGCAACCAGTCGACGCTCATCGCCCGGAGACCCTAACGGCGACAATGCAAAGCGTGGACGCGACCGCCCGGCATCTGCGGCTCCTGACCGAGACGATTGCGGCCGTCAACTCGTCGCTCGACCTTCAAGAAGTGCTCGAGCTCGTGGCGAGCAAGGTCGCCGACGCGCTGGGCACGGATGCGTGCTTCGTCTACCTCTATGACGAGCGGACGGACGAGCTCGTCCTTCGTGCAACGCGCGGAAGTCGGGTCGAGGAGATGACGCGGACACCGCGGATGCGGCCGGGAGAAGGGATCACGGGTGCCGCCGCCGCCGCTCGAGCGCCGGTGATGATCCCCGAGCAGGCTCACCTCGACCCGCGGTTCAAGCTCTTCCCCAACCTGCCCGAGGACGAGTACCAGTCGATTCTCGCGGTGCCAATCCTGGCACGGGACACGCTCGAGGGCGCGCTCAACGTGCGCACCCGGGAGCCCCGCACATTTACGGACGAGGAGATCGAGCTGCTCGTGGCGATCGCTTCGCAGGTTGCGCAGACGATCGCGCACGCGAAGCTCTACGAGGGAGCGCAGCGGCGTGTTGCCGAGCTCGAGGCGCTTGCACGGATCTCCGAAGCCGTTTCCGAGTCGCTCTACCTCGAGGAGTCGCTCGAGGCGATCGTGAAGACGACGATGGAATCACTGCACGCAACGGGTGCCGCGCTCGTCCTCGAGGACGGGAAGATCGCCTGGCCCGAGGGGCGCGCCGGCGCTTATGCCGTTCGCCTGCCGCTGCGCTGGAAGCGGCGGCAGATCGGCGAGCTCGTCTGCGATCGCGACACGCCGTTCTCCGCCGACGACGAGGCGTTGCTCGAGGCGATCGCGCACCACGCAGCGGTCGCGCTCGAGCACGGGCGCGCGGTCATGCGTGGCGTCCTCGCTCAGGAGATCCACCATCGGGTGAAGAACAACCTCCAGTCGGTGGCGTCGCTGCTCCGGCTCCAAGCACGGGCCGAGCACGTCGACCCACGAAAGGCGCTGCAGGACTCCGTCAACCGGATCCTCGCCATCGCAGCCGTGCACGAAGTCCTGACCGAACATCGCGAGGACGACGTCGACCTCGGCGAGCTCGTCGACCGGCTGCGCGCGATGCTCGTCCAAGGTCTCGTCGCCGGGAAGGAGATCAGCTCCGAGCTGGAGCCGGTCTCGCTCGCGGGCCAGCGGGCGACCGCGCTCGCGCTCGTCTTCACCGAGCTCTTCCAAAACGCGCTCGAGCACGGCGGTGAGCACGTTTCTATCTCGCTTGCTCAGCGAGGCGGCGAGGTCGTGCTCACCATCGCCGACGACGGGGCCGGCATTCAGGGCGATGGCTTGGGCACGGGCCTCTCGATCGTGCGCGCGCTCGTGAGCGACGAGCTGCGCGGCGAGATCACCTTCGAGACCAGCGCCGGATTCCGCACCGAGGTGGTCTTTCCGTCGTGAGAGTCCTGGTGGCAGAGGACGAGACGATCATCCGGCTCGACCTGAAGGGCATGCTCGAAGCAGCCGGGTACGAGGTGTGCGCGGAAGCGCGCGACGGCGAGGAAGCGGTACTGCTCGCGCGGGAGACGCAACCGGACGTGGCGCTCCTCGACGTCAAGATGCCGCGGCTCGACGGAATCGAGGCCGCCCGCAGGATCCTCGACGAGCGACCGATCCCGATCGTGATGGTGACGGCCTACGGCGAGCGTGAGCTCGTCGCCCGTGCGGTCGAGGCCGGAGTGTTCGGTTACCTCGTGAAGCCGTTCCGCGAGACGGATCTGCTTCCGGCGATCGCGACTGCCACGGCACGTCACCACGAGCTCCAGGCGCTGCGCGAGGAGGCGGACTCGTTGGCTGAGGCGCTCGCCGCGCGTAAGGCGATCGAGCGCGCCAAGGGGATCCTCATGCAACGCGAAGGCCTCTCGGAGGAAGAGGCCTTCGCGCGGCTCCGGAAAGCGAGCCAGATTTCGGGGAGGCCGCTCAAGGTGGTCGCCGAGGCGTTGGTTGCGACCCTTGGCGACGCGGCGAGCTAGACCGCGAGCAGGCGCTCCTCCTCGCGCCGGCGGTAGAGCCGGCGGCCGAGCCAGGCGGCGAAGGCGGCGAGCGCGAACGGCGCCATCACGATCAGGACGGCGAGGACGATCACGGCCTCCCAGGCGAGAACGTTCAGCGCCTCGTCGATCGTTCGGTCGAGTCGAGCGGGCGGCGCTACGGCGCCGAACGCTCCCGGCGTGACGACGGTCAGCTGGATCGTGGACATGCGCGCTTCTGCGTTCGTCGATGCGATCCCGACGCGGAGCCCGCGGAGCTCAGCGCGGAGTGTCTGCAGTCGGGACCGGAGCACTGCTTCGGTCTGAGCGTCGAGCGACTCGGACTCGATGCGGGCGACGATGCGCGCGATCTGGCTCCGAACGCTGGACTCGCGTCGCTCGAGCTGGTCAAGGCTCTCCTGGAGGTCGTCGATCGTCACCTGCTGCGAGACGATTCGACCAAGAGCGGATAGCCCGACGATCGCCTCCTGGACCTTCGCGACGGGCACGCGCACGGTCAGCGTGGCGCTGCCTCCCTCACCCGTTGCCACCGACGCGTTGACGACGTGACCGCCGAGCGCGCGCGTGAGGTCGAGCGCATCCTGTGCCGCCCGAGACACCGCGTCCGCGTCCGCGACCTCGACGGTCATCGTCGCGCTGACCCGCTGGGCGCGACCCGCTGTCGGTCCGATCGCGGAATCCTGTGCCGGCGACAGCGCGCCCGAGAGTCCGGTCGAGGGCGCGGTCGGGGATTCACTCGACGCCTTGTCGGCGAGCGCTTCCTGGCGATACGTCTCGGTCGAGACATCGGAGCGGGTGATTCCGAGAACGCCGGCGCTCGCAAATGCGATCGCGGCTGTCGCCGGAATCGCGATCAGCGCCGCTCGCCGTACCGGGAAGCGGAACCGGTTCCAGGGTGCCGACGCGGTCTCCTGCGCGGAGATCTCACGGATCCGAGCCCGGAGCGCGGTGGGAGCAGCAGGCCGCGTAGCCCGGAGCTCGTGGATCAAGTCAGACGACGTCATTGTCACTCATCCTCTCTTCGAGCTTTGCGAGCGCCCGGCTCAGCCGTGTCGAGACTGCGGTGGGCGTGATCCCGAGCAGGCGGGCGGTCTCTTCACCATCCAGGTCGAGGACGACCCGGAGCGCGACGACTTCGCGCTCACCGGCGGTCAGTGCGCGGAGACCGTTTTCGAGCGCCGGCGACAGACCCTCGCCAAAGCCGTCCCCGGCTTCACGACGAGGCTCTGCCGTGTCGGCTCGCTCCTCGCGTCGCCGTCTTCGGGAATCGGCGCGAAACCAGTCGAGCGCGGTGGTACGTGCGATGGCGAGTAACCAGGCGCGCGGTGTTCCACGGCGCGGGTCGAAGCGGCGCCACTTCTTGAATGCCACCTCGAAGGTCTCGCTGGTCAAATCCTCTGCGACCGCCCAGTTCTTGGTCAGGTACAGCAGGTAGCCGTACACGTCGTCGAGGAGCTCCTCTGCGACCGCGGCGAACGAAGGTGCTGTGGTCTGAACCGAACGGGGTGTGTCGAGGGTCACCGCGTGCATGTCCTCTGTACGCCACCGCTTCGGTGCTCCGTCACATTCCGTCGGTGTTTCATGCTGCCAATGAACGGTCTGTTTACTTGGAACGGCGAAGCTAGAGGGGCCAGCGCGGGGCGTCCTCGAACAGCACCTCCCAGCGGGCGAGGAGCTCCTGCAGCTCGTCGCGGGCGGCTCGATGGGCGGTGAGGAGGTCCATGTCGCTCCAATCTCCTGCCAGCTTGCCTTCGAGCTCGGAGATGCGGGCCTCCACACCAGCGATGCGGGCCTCGACGAGCTCGAGCTCCGTCGGAGACGTGCGCTTGGGACGTGGGCGGGCCAGCCGAGGCTTCGGCTCCGTTACTGGCTCGTCGGTCGGCTCGCCAGCCGCTCGCTCCCGCGTGAGATCGGCCCAGCCGCCGTCGTACGAGCGAAGCGTCCCGTCCTCGATCGCGACGATTCGATCGGGTACGGCGTCGAGGAGCGCGCGGTCGTGCGAGACGATGAGCACGGTGCCGGGGAACGCCTCGAGCGCCGCCTCGAGTGCTTCGCGGCTCTCGAGGTCGAGATGGTTGGTCGGCTCGTCGAGAACGAGGAAGTTCGCGCCCGAGGCGACGAGCAGCGCAAGGGAAAGCCGCCGCCGCTCGCCCCCCGAGAGCGCGGTGACGGCCCGCTCGTGCATCTCCCAGCCGGAAAAGAGAAACCGGCCGAGCAGTGTCTGTGCCTGCGGCCGGGGAAGGCCGGTGGTTGCCGCGGTCGCATCGAGCACCGAGCCTTGCTTGGGCAGCTCCTGCGTGTGCTGCGAGAAGTACCCAGGGACGACGCCGTGGCCGAGTGTGGCAGTGCCCGCATCAAACGCGGTGCGTCCGAGTATCGCTTCCAGGAGCGTGGTCTTACCGCTTCCGTTCGGTCCGACGAGCGCGACCTTCTCCCCCCGCTCGACCACCATCGTCGCCTCAGCGAGCAGCTGCTTGTCGCCTGCTGAGAGCGAGATGTCGTCGGCCTCGAGCACGATCCGACCCGTTCGCGGAGGCTTGATGAAGTCGAAGCCGAGCGTGCGTCGCCGTCGCGTCAGCGCCTCGAGCTCGTCCCGCGCGGCCGACCGCTCCTTCTCGAGGCGGTCGATCTGCGTGAGCTTGGCTTGCGCCTGCTTCGCCTTCGACTTCTTGTAGCGGAAGCGAGCGACGAAGCGCTCGAGGCGCGCGATGTCGTCCGATACGCGGTCGGCGGTCCTCTCAGCCGCCGCGGCGCGCGCGACCTTCTCGCGCCGCCACTCGTGCCACGGGCCAGCGAAGTAGTGGACTCCTCCCGGAGACATCTCGAGCACCGCAGTCGTGACCGCCTCGAGGAACCAGCGATCGTGAGCGACGAGGATGACAGCCGCATCGAGAGTCTCCAGCTCGCGTTCGAGCCACTCGAGGCTCTCGACGTCGAGGTGGTTCGTAGGCTCGTCGAGCAGGAGCAGGTCCGGGTCGACCGAGAGCGCGCGCGCCAGCGACGCGCGCGTCAGCTCTCCACCGGAGAACGTCGCGAGCTGTCGGTCGAAGTCCTCCTCGCGGAACCCGAGTCCCCGCGCAGCTTGGGCGATGCGGTCTCGCCAGTTCCAGCCGCCGGCATGCTCGAGACGGGCCTGTGTTTCCGCATACCGGCGAAGGGTTGCCTCGTCGTGGGCGCCCGCGGCCATCTCGCTCTCGAGTCGTCGCAGGTCGTCCTCGACGAGGAGAAGGTCGCGCGCGCCTGAAAGGACGTACTCCCTCAGCGTGAG